>CAVKLD010000068.1:0-9849 GCA_963657065.1 bacterium | reverse complement strand
CTGCCTACCGGAATTACGCTGACCGCCGTTTTGAAATTTTTTCCGCTTTTGTTCACTCTCCGGCGACGCCGGCATAGTCTGCTTTATGGACAGACTGATTTTGTTCGCTTCGCTTATGCCGATAACCTTAACCTTGACATCCTGCCCTTCGGCAAGGTAATCCTTGATATCACGGACAAAAACAGGTGCTACTTCCGAGATATGTACCATTCCCGTTTCTCCGTTTGAGAGTTTAACAAAAGCGCCGAATGCAGTCATTCCTGTGACCTTGCCTTCGTAAATTTCACCGACCTTCGATTGCATACAGACAAAAGTCCTCCTGGTTTTTTATTTTAAATCAAAGCAACACTCCGGTTTTTCTGAAAAAAAAACAGAGCATGCGAACGATTGCAAGCAGTGGGAGTACCGAATCCCCAAAATTCCGACAGGGGAAACACAAAACAACCCGAAAAAAGCCCGGATAAATCCGCCGCTGATAAAGGCGGTAAAAAATCCGCATCGGAATCATATAATCAGTTGCCGGGAGTTACATCATAGTATATTTTTTCGTCGGGGTAAACGTAACCCCTTTCACGGGCAAGGTGCTCGTAGAGTTTTTCCTCGTCTGGTTCGTTTATAAGAGAATTCATCTCTTCGTTATCGGCGGATATCTCCTGATATTCAGCATTTAACGCTTCGAGAGTCATTTTTTTTTGCTTTATATCAATTCTCAGAAAACCGTACACCGCTCCCGCAAAAAGAACAACTACAGCAACCGCAACAATCATTATTTTACTGTGTTTTCGTTTTGACGCAGGCATTACAAAAATCATTCTTTCAACTAAAACTTTCCTACATTATATATCATCTTTGCGTTTATATGCAAGTGTTTTATTTGATTTTTCAATTGTTTTTTTATTTTTTTTGCGTTCAATACGCGCCGCTGTCTTTTCTTTTCGTTTTTTGCGGTAAGCGGCGCAGTATTTTCGTGCGGCGGCAATAATATTATCAACTTTATCCGCAATGCCGCAAAAAAAATTAACGGCGGCTTTTTCGGGTAATAGAAGAAACACAAGGAATCCCGCACCAACACCGAAACAAACAAAAAAACGTAGCCGCCCGTTGTTTGCATCAAGAAGAAAAAGAAGTATTGCCGTACAGGCAACGACAAAAAACAAAAAATCCCCCACGGTTTTGAGAACAGTATTTTTCTTTCGAACGCCGAAAACGATATTGAAAAAACAATGAACCGCACCGAGCAAAAAACCCACGCCGCACGACTTTATTATAAGGCGAATATTCTCCGCCGCTTCATATCTGACCATTTCTTATCCGAATACCTTTGAAAAAAATCCTTTGCTTTTAGTCGACGGAGCCGAATAGGCAACGGAATTTATTATTCCCTCCGCGCACAATTCGCCCGAATCAAGCGACAGTTTTGTTATCTGCAAATTTTCCCCGCGTACGGTTATACACCCGTTTTGCGACTGTATGTTCAGCGTTTCTTCGTCGAAGCTCCCGACGTCGGTTACTCCCGACATTGATATTTTTTCTCTGTTTTCGATAATAACGTTGTGTGTGTTTACTGTACTGTCGGTCATAATGCATCACCTTTTTTTGTTTTTACTAATAAATATTTTTTCGGATGCCGCATAATAACTAAAATACAATATAAAATTTCGGCAAAATAAACAGTGTATTTTTTTCTTGTTTATGATAGAATATATAGAAAGTACATCAAAGGGGAATTGAAATTATGATCAGAATTGAAATGGACAACGGCGCACTCATTGACATTGAACTTTATCCCGACAAAGCGCCGAAAACGGTTGCCAATTTCGAAAAACTTGTCAAGGAAGGATTCTACGACGGACTTACTTTTCACCGCATAATAAAAGGCTTCATGATTCAGGGCGGAGATCCGGACGGAACGGGCATGGGCGGCTCGGATACAAAAATCCCCGGTGAATTTGAAGCAAACGGTTTCAAGGCAAACGACATAAAGCACACGCGCGGCGTCATTTCCATGGCACGCGCAATGAATCCCGATTCCGCAAGCTCACAGTTTTTCATCATGCACGAAGACGCCCCGCATCTGGACGGCAGTTACGCCGCTTTCGGAAAAGTAGTATCCGGCATAGAGGCGGTGGACGAAATTGCAAACACGCCGACAACCTACGGCGATCGTCCCGTCACACCCGTTGTTATGAAGAAGGTTGCGATAATCTGATTTTCGACCGCCGCATTTGCCCACGGTTATTGACCGCTGCAGCAAATGCGGTTTTTTTTCGCGGAGATAATAAAGTCCTGTCAAAGCTGAAATACAAATAAAACATGTCAGTTATCCCGACAGCGAACCGCTTGCGCCAAAACACTTGATAGGTGCAAAAAACAAAAAAGCTATACTTCACGTCATGTGTTAGGAACAAGCATTTTGTGAATTATAGCTTTTTTTTGTTCATCGAACGACTAATAACCATGCTCTTTTACGCCGCCGCTCGGATGCAGAAGTGCCGCTTACTGCATCCGCCGACGGCAACGTTTTTAATTAGAACGCTATCGCGTTAAATCTTTTTCGACTCCCAACCTTTGAAGATGTCGTCGAATCTATAAACGTTGTGTTCATCCTTTGTGTGGTTGGTGTACCATACCTGTGCAAAAAACGGATTCGTTTTTGCGATTTCGTCGTAGTTCCAAACCTTTTCGGGCAGATAGCACTCAGGGCACCAATGACCGCCGAGAAGAATAAGATTGGGGCTTGCTTCAAATTCGGCACCGCAGCAGCCGCATTTCCAACGAAGTTTTGTTACCATGTCGCCTTTCTTCATCTTCGCAGACAGGCACTCGCCGCCTCTGAATTCGGCAGCTTTCTTCATATCCGCGATGCCGAGTTCCGAAAGAGGTTTAGTTTCGTCGTAGCCATGGTCGAGCTTAAACTGTTCCGCCGCTTCGTTGCTCTTGTCGGGACTTTCGATCTTAAACTGTTCCCACTTCGACGGAATTTTGAGGTAATCAGCGTATGAACCGTAATAAGCGGACATGCGAACGGGATCTTTTGTTTTAACCCAATCAAGCGTTCCCCATTTTTCGGTCATTGCGATTTTTTTCATAAAGGGCTTCGCGCACGCGCCGATAGCTTTCTTAAACGGAATATATTTCGGAATTCGGAAATAGAATTCGCACTGACTTGCAAGATAATCAAAATAATCTTTCACAGGCATATTTGCACGGAAATGGAGATACTGTTCAAGAAGATCTCCGTCGGCATAATACTGTCCGTGGAAGTTCTTTGTTGTAAACCAGTTGGGATCAAACAAAGTTTTCGGCGAACCCAAACCTATGCAGCCAAGAAGAAGCTCTTCAAACTCGAAATTTGTAAGGCGGTACTGTTTGCCCGAACCGATATTGTAGAACTTTCTCCAGAAATCATCGGGAACATCAACTGTCACGAAGTTGCTCATAAGACGACCCGCATCTTCCACGGTGCACCATTCAAGCATACCGTTAAGCGGGACATGATACATGATAGGTTCCATATTGTGAAGGATTGCCGGATAGAGAATACCGGACTGACGCATGACAACCCAGTGTTTGATGCCGCTTTCGACAAACACACGCTCCGCCATTACTTTTGAGATGGCGTAATGGTCATACACGGAAACTTTAATAGGATCTCCGCAGCGTCCCCAGTGAATGGGATAATTTCTGTCGCCCGTTTCGGCAACCGAACCTATGTAGCAGACTTTAATGTCATCCGCGTTAGGTTGTGCAAGGACAGCCTTGCAGATATTTTCCGCTGCACCGACGTTAACTTTTCTCGTGGTGTATGGCTTGTAATCCGCCTGCGGCGAAACCATGCCGCCGATATGAAGCACGTAATCGCATCCGGTTATTCCCTTGAGAATAGAATCGTACTCAAGGAAATCGCCCCAGATAATTTCAACATTCTTCTTGCCCATATAAGGAAGAAGCAGTTCCTTGTTTTTGTCGCTCGGTCTTGCAAGGAAATTGATCTTTACGTCTTTCTGCTTGTAAAGTTCCTTAAAAGCCGCCCATCCCATTGTTCCGGTGCCGCCGGTGAGAAATACAGTTTTCATTAGTTTGCCTCCTCTGATGCATTTGAAATTTATTTTATTACATTTTTTTATCAAAGTCTATAGATATTCGGTTATTAAATAATAATTTACCGATTATTCAAATTTGATTGTTTCATTTTTATCAAAAAAAACGCAATCACTACAGTCTGAACATTCGTTTTTCAAAAAAAGGCATCCGACGCATGGCAATTAAGCCGACGCAGATGCCATATGATTCAATTTTTTATTTTCAAAAAAAGACTTCGTCAACAAACCTTATCGGAAAAAAGTGTAAACATGCCGACCAGCTTCGTAAGTGCAGTCAGTATTTTATTGAGCACAACAGCAAATGCCGCCTGCATTTTTGACATCCCGCCTTCGGTCTGTGAGATCAGAGAGTCTTCTCTGAGCGTCATCTCGGCGCATGTTATTTTTGTTGATTCGTAAGATGAGAGATCTTTTTCGTCAAGTTCAATAAGACGTACGCCCCTGTTGCAGATATTGCTGTATGAATGAAACGTTTCGCCTGCCGTGTTTGTGATATTTATTCCGTCAAGTGTAATCGTATAGTCGTTCACGTGGTCATGACCCGAGAAAATCGCCTTGACATCGCCGGTTTCCACCATTGCATCAAACTGTCCGCAATTATAATAACCGGGGCACGGCATTTCCAAAAGCAAACCGTCTTTTATTGCAGAGGGTTTGGGAAGAAACGAATAGTGGACATTGTCATAATCGCGTCCCGCAGCACCGAGAGATACGGGGGATTTGTAAAACAGCTGCTCAACTGCTTCCTGCACGACTATATGCTGAAAAGCCATGGCAGGCACAACTACTCCGCCGTTTTCTTCCTTAAGTTTTGCGGATGTCGCTTTATACCACTCAATCTGGTCTTCGTGAACGCAGTCGTAACCAAGACTGTTGCCATCATCATCTTTTACATACATGTTTGAATCAAACATATACAGATTGTATGCAACCTTTGCGCCATCGGAGCTTTTTACGGTAAGATTATGAGTTCCGACGCCTGTCATATCGGAACCGTCGATATTTGCGGCATCGTAGCCAAGGAAATACTCCCCGCCGAACTTCGCATACATCGGGAACAGTTCTTCTCTTGTATAACCCTGTTCGGCGTCATGATTACCGAATACAAGCGTAAAATATGTACCGTTTTCGACGAAAATATCGCAAATCTCTTTAATTGAGGCTTCTTTATCTTCGTGTGAGGAAACAGTATTGTCACCGCCGAGAACGACAAGGTCAGGTTTATACACCTCAAGTATTTCCTTTATGAACTGCTTGGATGCGGGAACCATCGGATAATCATCCTGAATGTCGGTCAAGTGAATAATTTTAAATTTGCCGTCCGCATCAAATTGCAGTTGATGTGAAGCGGGAGCCGCCGATGCTGTTATGACTGTACCGAACAACATCAGACATGCGAGCAGAATCGATAAAATTTTTTTTGTCATTTTGAATATCCTCTCTCTGTATGTTTTAATTGAATTGTATCACCTTGCACAAAAAAAGTCAATCATTAAAAATAATATCGTCAATAAAATCCAGCATGATATCCACATTATCCGTATCGTGTTCAATTTCTTTTGAGTACATCCGTGCTGTTTCACGAAACGGTACTCCGGCTGCGCGCGATATGCAAACACAGGATAAGACACCGAGAATTACAAATAATGCATACGGCATCGAGCTATCCGCGTTTACACCTTTAAGCCAGTATCTGTATACGAGATACATAAAAAATTGCAGACATTCCTTGCGATTGTCATAGTATGAATCCTGCAAATCGGAAAAATCATAATTGAAAGCCAAAGTTTTTTCAAGCATCTCCAGCCAGTTTTCCTCAAGAATATTGCACTCATTTTTCAATACTTCAACAGACATTTCCGTCAATTTCAAAAACACCGATTCGTCTTCGTTAAAATCAAAAGCGATTGCCGGTTCAAAATCCGAATTGTATATTTCGCAGGAATAAAATGACATTTTATCAACGGCGGCGGCAAGATTTATCGTGCCGTTTATTAAGTCCGACAACGTAATTTGCTCCGTACGGATTTTCTCGAATATCATCTCTCTCGAGTCAATAAGCAACAAAAGCAGTCGGTCATCTCCGTTGTACTCCGGCGTAGTGTACAAGCAATCCGACAAATCGGCGGCAAACACTTCACGGCACACCGCAGGACATGACAGCGACGGACATTTTTCTGTGAATCCGTCATACTCTTCGATAAACAGCGGATGCTGCCTGCAAACTTCCGGCAGTTCGTCATGAGAATATTTCAAGCGAATGCCGCACAATCCGCAGGATGTCAAAAGAGGGCACATGCCGTCTTTCAGGCGAATGCACACATCTCCGTCCCCGTCAATCATTGTCAGCGGATAGATTACATTGTTCTCTGCGGCGTATCTACTTAAAAACTTCGCTTCATTTTCGGTGACAGGAATTTCCCAGCCGGCGCAGCACGTATCCGGACAATCGCCGGCAAGACATTGCGATGTATAAAAATATCTCGGAAAGAGTTCCGTTTTATTTCACTCCGATCGTTTTACAATGTATAAAAATCGACGTCCGTTTTTTCGCGAACGCCGATAAAATCAACGGATTAAAATCAGATTGAAATTTCCATTGCAACCTTGTAAAGGTTAAGGTCGATATGCTTTTTCATATCGAGAGCTTCAACAATATCATAATCAACGATTTCATCTTTTTGCATGCCGACTACCCTGTTGCCTATACCGTTAAGAAGAAGATGCGCCGCGTAGCAACCCATACGGCTTGCTGCGACTCTGTCTTTGACCGTAGGTGAACCTCCGCGCTGAACATGTCCGAGCACGCAGGAACGGCTTTCAACGCCGAGTTCGGCTTCAATCCTCTGTGCAAGTCCCTCGACACCGTCTATTCCTTTTTCTTTGAGCTTATCTTTAACGCCCTCAGCCGCAACAATTATAAAATGACGTTTGCCTGTCGCCTGTGTTCTTTTCATTCTGTCTATGACATCAACTTCGACGTCAAAGTCAACTTCGGGAATAAGAATTGCTGTCGCGCCGACTGCAATGCCGGAATTAAGCGCAAGATACCCCGCTCTTCTGCCCATCACTTCGACAACCGTGCAGCGATCGTGCGACTCGCTGGTATCTCTGATTCTGTCAACCATATCCTGAATTGTATTAAGGCATGTATCGTATCCGATAGTATAATCAAAGCATGCAATATCATTGTCAATCGTTCCCGGAACACCGACACAGTTTATGCCTCTGACGCTTAAGTCGCGGGCGCCTCTGAACGATCCGTCGCCACCGATGACTACGATTCCCTCAATTTCGTTTTCACGGCATACTTTTATAGCTTGCTGCATGCCTTCTTCAGTTCGAAATGTTTTGCTTCTTGCGGAATAAAGCATAGTTCCGCCGCGATGAATTATATCTGAAACGCTTCTAATATTCATTTCGAGCATATCGTCCTCCATGAGTCCCGCGTAACCGCGGCGTATGCCGAGAACACGCACACCGTTTTCACAACCTGTTCTTACCACGGCTCTGATTGCCGCGTTCATGCCGGGCGCGTCGCCGCCGCTTGTCAAAACTCCAATCGTTTTCATATCCGATTCCTCCGAAAAGTTATTCTGTTCGTTTGTAACATAATACATATAATAATGTGAACGGACAGTAAAGTCAACAAAAAAATTTAAAATAGTCCGATTTTCGACCTGCCGTCGGTTTTAGCCGGCGTCAAACACGAACAACAACATTCTGCTCACCGAGCAGTTTTTTCAGCCCGCGAATTAAGTTTGTGTCATTTTCGACAGCTATCCCCGTCTTAAAATCATATGATTTTTTGTCGCTGTAGTAGAAATAAACAGGAAGCCTTCCTTCAAAAATTGCGCACATTTTAGATGCCCTCATACAGTCTTCTCCGCTTTTTGAGGAAACTTTCAAAAACACGCCGCTGTTCGAGCGTTTCGCCGGAGTTTTTTGGCTGTCGCAACCTGCCGGTTTCGACGCAACGGCGTCATTTCGGTCTGTGTCAACCGACGGGTGTGAATCGTATTCGGAATCGGTTGAACATACGGAATACGCACTGCGCGGAGTCCTGAATTTTCTTCCGGGCATTTTATAATCTTTGAGCAATGCCTCATCATCGGGAATTTCATTCAACGGGACAACGTCCTCGCATAACAGCTTCGGCACTTCATCGTCGCGAAGTGAAACACGACCGCTTAACAGCACAATTTCGTCTTCAATGAAAAATTTTCCGTATTTGTCAAATGTTTTAGGGAAGACAAGGACTTCAATCGAACCGTAAATGTCCTCTATGGATAAAAATGCCATGGTTGTATTGTTTTTTGTTATCTTTTTGCGGACGGTCGCAAGAATACAGAGAATACGCACGCTGTCGCCGTCGCGGTACGGCGAATCGGGGTCATCAATCGCTGAAGATTTTATGTCAGCTGTTTTTGCCGACACCAACGCCTGCGACAACTTTGTATATTCCGCCATCGGATGCCCCGACATATACAAACCCGTAGTGAGTTTTTCGTTTTGAAGTTTTTCTTTTTGCGGCATTTCGGGAATATTCGGCGCAGGAATCTCAACAGCTTTCGCAAGTGCGGAACCGAGGTCAAAAAGACCTATCTGCCCCTCAATCTTACTCTTCCTGTCGTTTTCGAGTGAAAGTAAAACCTCATCTATCATATGAAGCATTTGATTTCTGTTTAGTCCGAAACAATCGCATGCACCGCTCTTTATAAGGCTTTCAAGCGCACGCTTGTTCAAATCCTTTCCGTAGCAGCGACGGCAAAATTCGTTAAAGCTGCTATATAATCCGTTTTCTTCACGCTCTTTTATGATAATCTGAATGATGCCGCTGCCGAGATTTTTTATTGCAAGAAGTCCGAACCGAACATTTTCGCCGACAACGGTAAATTTTTCTTCTGATTCATTAACGCTCGGCGGCAAAACCTGAAAGCCGAGTTCTGTCTGGCATTCTGTTATGTAGCCGACGACTTTATCCGTGTTATCAAGAACGCTCGTAAGCATTGCGGCCATAAATTCCTGCGGGTAATACCTGCGCAGCCACGCCGTTCTGTAAGTGACAAGAGCATAAGCGGCGGAGTGCGATTTATTGAAAGCATAAGAAGCGAATGATGCCATATCATCGAATATTTTATTCGCCGCCTCTTCGCTGATGCCGCGTTTCAAACAGCCGTCACATTTCGAACCGCCGTCAGTACCGTCAGAACCGTACAAAAAGAATTTTCTCTGCGCGGCAAGAACATCCGCCTGTTTTTTTGCAACTGCGCGTCGAACCATATCCGCAGCGCCGAGCGAATATCCCGCAAGATCACGGAATATCTGCATAACCTGCTCCTGATATACAATAGTGCCATACGTAACGTCGAGGATAGGCTTTAACTCGGGACAGTGATACTGAATATGTTCCGGATCCTGCCTGTTTTGCAGATACGCGGGAATAAAGTCCATCGGACCGGGTCTATAAAGTGCGATAACCGCTATAATATCTTCGAGGTTGTGCGGCTGCATGTTTATCATCAATGCTCGTATACCGCCGGATTCACACTGGAACACGCCGAAAGTACCGCCTTCTCCGAGCATTTTGTATACGTTTTGATCGTCGACATCAATCGTTTCAATCGAAAAGTCGGGATCTTTTTTCTTAATCATTTTTTCCGCGTCAGCAATAACCGTAAGAGTCCGCAATCCCAAAAAGTCCATTTTGAGCAAGCCGAGTTTCTCAACCCATCCCTTGTAGTAC
>CAVKLD010000067.1:0-10067 GCA_963657065.1 bacterium | reverse complement strand
CTTTTAATCTATTATATCATTATATTATAGTTTTTAAAATAAGTCAACACCAATCGATTCGGTTTTCGCAAGCGGCAGCGGCTTTTTCGGCGAATAAGTTAACGGGAGTAAAACCCCGCCGCCCGTCAGCGTCCCCTTTCGGCGCTTTTCACCCTTTTCGTCTTGTCCCCGTCGGATTAAGAACAAAAGCATCCGGAGCAGCTCCGCAAAGGGAGCACTCGGATGCCGTTTTCATAAATATTTTTTTTACGTCGAAGCCAAACACTCCGGAACGGAATGCGCCGAAGCGCATCGGACTTAAGCTGACGGGAGTCGAACCCATGCCGCCCGTCAGCGTCCCTTTTCGCCACTTTTCGCCCTTTTCGTCTTGACCCCCGTCAGCAAGCCTTCGCCTCAAAAAAAACGAAAATTGCTCGAAAATTAACAGCTGTCGGGTGCAAAACAGTTTTGCCTGAGCCGATTTATATCGGGCAAGGCAAAGCCCGAAGCGAATACTTGACGTATTTGCGAGGGTTTTAACGCAGCATGGACGGAAATCAGCCTGTCAAAACCGACACGGGTTCAACTTCCGTCAGCTTAACCGAACAGCGACGCGAAATCGCTTGCGGCGGTATCTTCGTACTGTGACACGTCCGTATCGCTTGTCGCAACAATGCGGGAGAGAGATTCGAAACGGACTGAGCTCATCACCGCGCCATCTTCGTCGACGCAGTCGATTTTGACAAGTTTTTTGCCGTCCATGTAGACCTTCGACGTGCATTTCTGTCCGCCTTCTTCGTAGTCAAACGAATAAACAGTACACTTTTTGCCGTCATATTCCTCTTCTGTCTGCGAAGCTGCGCCCGAAAGGCTCGGCTGCAGGTTGGGAATAACCATCTCCATAATTTCGTCTTTCATGCCGGAGAAGTCCTCACCTAATTCTTTCTCGCTCATTGTCAGCGACTGCATGTTTTCGTCATCAAGAAGGCTGACATTGCCGCTTGTAAACAGCACTGCGGAAATCTTAAACATTTCAAGCATTTTTGCCAAGGTTTCATCGCCGTCCATCTCATCTTCAAACATCGACATCAAACTGCCGACATACATTTTAGAAGAATACGACGTTACCGCGACCTTAAAAGAACACTCCTGCATCGTGCCGGACCCGTCCTGAGGAAAGCTGACAACCATGTCGGCTGTAAAATGACCGCCGGCGAGCATTTCATATTCGTTATCGTATGTTTTGCCGTCGATAACGTCAAGCTGCACAGCAAGACGAAGCAGCGCACGCGCATCGGAAACGCTGATTTTCGAGTCGAAATCCATGTCGGCGATTTTTTTGTCATCATCGGAAAGATCGGCAAGTCCCACGGCGTCACGCAAGACGTTGCGCGCATCGTCGACCTTAATAACATAGCCGTCAATTGCCGCCGAGGACATTGCTGCGGCACAACAGCATAAAACCGCAGCGGCGAGAATAACGCTTATCGTTTTCCTTATTCGCTTCATCATGTTAAAAACACTCCTTTGAATTTTTGTAATTTTTTGCAGCGGAGAAAATATTGAATGCACAAGTTTCTTCAATTCGGGCATCGGCGCACCCGACATGTTTATTGTATTCCCGAAAGACGAAAACAATCTTAAAAATCGTGATTTTCAAAAAAATCTTTCAAAAATATCAACCCGAATGCAAACGTGCACCGTAATTTTTTGCGTTTCGCCTGTTACATTAACAAAATTTTCCGAAATCGAATATATCAGCGAACGTTTTTTTCGTCCGCGTCTTCATTTCCGCCGCCGTCGTCTGCCGCAGTGCCGCAGCTTCGCTTTTCGGCTCTCTTTACGAGAATTGCAAAAATTATACCGCTGACAATCAGCACGGCTATAGCCGCATACGACAGCGAATTCAAAAAATTCACCGTATGTTCGCCGAGCGTTTCCGCCATCCGAAACGCAACATAACGGCTCACGGCCGTAACACCCGCAGAGATGAGAATCGCGGCGCGGAGAATTTTATCGAGCATATCAGCCGACCTCCGCCGTCGGCAAAACATTTGCCGCACCGCCGTCTTCGGGGAACGCGGCAACCGCAGTTTCCGATTCCGGTAATGACTCCTTACCCGCATTTTCTGTCGGCTCCATGAAAATAAGAAGCGTTTCATTGTCCTGCCCCGTCACGGTGCGTGTGATTTTATAACCGCGAGCCTCAAATTTCAAGATATCGGACGAGCAGTCAAAACGACCGTCAAGGATAATATAATCCAGCACCTCACCGTCCGCCGGAACGTGATAAAATGTTTCGTACAACACGCTGCGTTTCGACAGATGCGGAACAAGAAAAGCCGTCGCGCACACCGATTTGTCGGATGAAATCTCCGACAACTCCTCACGCATGACGGCGACGTCTTCGTGCGTGGTTATAAACTGCATGACGTACCGCCTTGCCATCGAAACGTCGACGGTAACGAACAGCGCGACAGAACATATCAGAGCGATTCGCGAGAAAATTTTCTGCGCGTCGGGTTTCAGCTCGGCGAGATTCATCACCGCCATGTATGTGACAAAAGCCGCGGAACCGTAGGCATACTGGAAGCCAAGCTGATACTGATACGGATACACTGTCATGAAATTTACAAGCACGGCAGGCAGCAAAAGCAACAGCCGCGACACTTTTTTTGTCGCAAACGGTAAAAACGCAAGCGGCAGGAACATCTGCAGGAAGAAAAGCATTTTCTGTCCGTTTTCCCCCTTGTCGTCGGCAAAGAGCTGCGTAAAAACATAACCGGGATTAACGAGCACGTTTTTGACAACGTCAAAGAGCGTTCCGCTGCCCGAAAGATAATTTCCGTAGCGTCCCGTCATTACGCCGTCGCCGTATTTCGCGAGATAAGCGGTCACGACAACGAACCACGCACTCGCGACAACAATCATCGCAACGCCGGTGAGATATCTTCTGCGATTCAAAATGACAAACAGTGCAAAGAAAATTATGTATACCGCCGCGTCCTCTTTCACGCAGAGCGTGAGGAGCGTAAACACCGCAAGCAGCGCGTATTTGTCGCGCTCAAACGCCCAGAACACCCACAGCAGCAGCGGGAACAGGAAACAGTTCTCGTGCAGGTCGTAGAACGTTCCGCTCATGACAATCGGCTGGAAAAGCGTGACAGCAGTCACACACGCCGTTCTCGAATCCGACAGTTTGTAGTGCCGGCACAAAAGATAAACGGGAATCGCGGAGGACGCCAAAACGGCGGTCTGCCCCAGCTGCAGCGTCACGGGCGACGGGAATACAAAGTAGAACGGCAAAAGCACGTAGTATATCGGCGACACATGCACCGCAAAATGCGACAGCAGCTTATCCCTCTCGCACGTGGTGACGGGAGAGAATGTTTCGCGCATGTTGTAGAACATCTGGCAGAATATCCCAAAATCATAGTTCGGCGAAGCAAAATTCACATAGCGAAGCACGCCGACACCGCCGCATAAGAGCGCAAAAACGCCGACGGCAACGATGATGCAGACGTTGCGTTTTTTTACGGTAAACGGCTTCTTCGGCTGCGAATCCCCCGTTTTGTAAAAATAAATCATCATGATAACTCCGAGCACGGCGAACCACATGCCGGTCAGAAAGTCATCTCCACCCTGCATCGTGACGCAAAAAGCGTAAACACAAAACGATACGCACAGAAAAGCGCGGTCTTTCGTCTTATTTTTGCGTTTCTTTATCAGCAACTGAATCAGCGTTATTATGCCGAAAATTACCGCGAACGTTATCGCGAAACTAACAATACTGAAGCGGGAAAAAGCCGCCATCGAAGTAAAAACATCTCCGGCAAAAACCAGAAATCCGAACGCGGAAAAGCACCATGCGGTAAACAACCGCATGACAAGCGCGTCGATAGGCTTTTCCTCAATTTTTCTCAGAAATCTAAACATTGAACACCGTCCGTCCACTTTTTAACAAAAGTCTTGATTTTGCGCTTTCACGTAGGGCGCGACGTTTTTCTCAAAATGCCCCGTTTCCTGAAAACCCTTGTCCGTGTTGAGGCACTCGCCCCATTTACGCGCAATTTCCTCGTATGAATCTGTTTTGATGCGTGCGCGCTCAAATCCGTCCTTTGCGCCGCAAAGCACCCAGTCGGACTCCCACATACCGTGCCCGGACGCCTTGTACGTCCACAACATCCAACTGTAGTTCAGCTTTTCCATCGCCTTGAAGCAGCTCGCCCACGTGGTCGTGCCAAGAGGGTAAAACTCACCCATCATAAGCGGCGTGTCGGGATAATAAATCTTTGTCAGCAAGACAAACAGTACAAAAATGAAATCCGATTTTTGGTAAAAATGCACTTGATAAACTACATTTTCAAAACCGACAAGCTGTTTGTGCGGCAGAGCAAAAGCAGTCCAAATGCATTCAAGAGTTATAATGTGGTCGCTGTCCACCGCACGGACAGCCTTGTAAAGACGCTGATACTCCGCAGTATTGTTCTTTCTGCGCGTCACCTCGCCGTAATCGCAGTCGCATGACGGCTCGTTGAGCAGATCATACATCGCGACGGCGGGATTGCCGTTAAAGCGTGCAGCAATCGCCGTCCACAGTTCGTCCGCAAGGGTACGGAAAAATTCACCCTCTTCGGAATCCTCATACAGGCGGCAGTTGTCGCGCTTGCCGCTGTGCGGGGCGTCGCTCTGAAAACCGGGCGCACCATGCATGTCGAGAATCACGTAGATACCGCGCTGTGAGCATTTCTCAACTATCCAGTCAAGATAATGAAAATCCCACTCGCCGTTTTCGTCAAGTATTTTCGTACCGTTGTCGTCCGAATAGAAATTTCTGTACCAGAACGGCACGCGCACGCAGTTAAAACCTTTTGCGGCAATTTCGTCGATGTCGTACTCCGTTATCCAATTGTCCTGATAGGTATTGAGCAGCTCGTACGCCTTCTCCGTGCCGAATCTCTCGATAAGCGTTTCGAGAATATCATAATGATCCTGTACCTCTTCATAAGGTGAAAGCCAGTCTTCCTGAATAAGCCACGAGCCGAGGTTGACGCCGTGCAGCACGACTTCTTCACCCTTTCGGTTATATATCTTATTCCCCTTTGTGACAAGAAAATCCTCTTGCGTAAGAGCCGAACCGCTTGACGCCGTTCCTGCCGAACTGCCGTCGGAATTGTCCGATTCGACACTCTCTGCCGCTGCGGCGGCAGAGAACGGGAAAACAAACGAGCAGCTCAGCAAAACGCAAAGAACTTTTTTGAAAAACGTTTTCATTTTGACAATCTCCTTTCAGTTGACGGGGATCGAACCCACGCCGCTTTTGCGTAAAAATACATTCAAAAGCAACATTTTTTTTGCTTCGATTTAAGACCTCACCTGCGAAAGCCACGCGCAAAAAAATCACGCAAGCTCCGCGAAAACCGATTTGAGCGCAGGATACAGTTTGCAAAAATCGCGGTATCTGCGTTCGTATTTTTCGGATATGCCCGCTTCGGGTTCGGTGACGGACGACACTTCGACAAGAGCATCGGCAGCTTCGCACACGTTTGCGTATGCGCCGCAGCCGACCATCGCCAGAATTGCCGCGCCGTAGCCCGGTCCCTGTTCGGTTTTCACTGTTTCGAGCGGAATGCCGAGCACGTCGGCAAAAATCCTGCGCCACAGCGGACTCTTTGCACCGCCGCCGCAGATTTTCGCACGGGGAATATCAATGCCGAGTAAACGTGCGACTTCAAAAGAATCGCGTATCGCAAACGCCACGCCCTCAAGCACCGCCTGAACAATATCGGCTCTGGACGTGTCCATCGTAAGACCGGTGAAAGTGCCGCGTGCGTTCGTGTCGTTTATCGGACTGCGCTCACCCATTAGATACGGCAGGAAATAAACGTGGTTCTCGCCCAGCATATCGTCACGCACGGCGCGCTGTTCGGCGGCAAAGTCCGAGGTGTTGAGAATATCCTCGCAAAGCCATTTATTACAGCTTGCAGCAGAAAGCATACACCCCATCAAATGATACCCGCCGTCCGCGTGAGCGAACGAATGCAGCGCATTGTTAGGGTCTACGCCGAATGAAGAGGACGAGATGAACACCGTCCCCGACGTACCTATCGAAATGTTGCAGCCGCCGTTGCCCACGGTACCCGTGCCGACCGCCGCAGCGGCATTGTCGCCCGCGCCCGCCGCAACGCGGACATCGGCGGGAAGTCCCAGTAACGACGCAGCATCGTCGGCGAGAGAACCGATGACATCATAGCTTTCAAAAAGACGCGGAAGCATCTCTTCCGAAATGCCGCAAATATCAATCATTTCCTTAGACCAACACTTTTTGCGGACGTCAAGCAGAAGCATGCCGGACGCATCGGAGTAATCGCAGCAATGCACACCCGTAAGTTTGTAGTTAATATAGTCTTTCGGGAGCATTATTTTATTTATTGCGGCGAACTTTTCCGGCTCGTTATTTTTCATCCAAAGAATTTTCGGAGCGGTAAATCCCGCAAACGCGATATTGGCGGTATACCCGGAAAGTTTGTCTTTGCCTACTGTATTGTTAAGATATTCAACTTCTTTCGCCGTGCGTCCGTCGTTCCACAGGATTGCCGGGCGGATAACATTGTCGTTAGAATCAAGCACAACAAGTCCGTGCATCTGTCCGGCGCACGCCATACCGGCGACAAGCGATGCGTCAAACCCGCGCAGAAGCTCAGGGATGCCCTCGGAAACGGCATTCCACCAGTCCTCTGGTTTCTGCTCCGACCAACCCGGCTGAGGGAAAATAAGCGGATATTCTTTCGTAACCGTGTTAACAATTGTTCCGCGTTCGTCGACAAGAAGCATTTTGCATGACGATGTCCCGAGATCTATACCGATGTAAAATTTCATTTTCAACTCTCCGTTTTCATTTTTTGCGGCAGCGGCAAACCCCGCGCCTGCGGATTTCGCCCCCCACATAAAAAAATAACTGTTTCGCATCAATTATATATCATTCGGCTGATTATTGCAAGAGAAAACAGGCAATTGCACACATCACTCGAACCGAACAAAAAAACGCAGAAAAAAAACAATTGCCCTTTTCCCCTTTAACCGCATAAAAGCGAAGAGAAAGAAAAGGACAATCACACGTCTTACCCGAAAAAATGAAATATTTAACAAAAAGAATTTAGTAGAAGAAGCTAATAAAAAAGCGCGAAAAAAGAAAAAAGCACACTCCGCAGAATGTGCTGGTGTCGGCGACGACCTATCTTCCCGGGCAGCTGCCCGCCAAGTATTTTCGGCACAGTTGAGCTTAACTACCGTGTTCGGGATGGGAACGGGTGGAACCTCAATGTTATAGACACCGACTGAATGAAAGTGTTACCTCTCAAGCAAGTGCAATTATACCACCCCCAAGGCACATTGTCAAGCATTTTTTTTGCTTTTTTCAAAATTTTTTTGGAAATCATCTAAGACGAAACGGACAAAAAGGAACGCTGTCGTGCGGCATGGATTCGACTCCGGTCAGATTAATGAGATTGACCGCTCATTTGGTAAGCCGTCAATCTCTTTTTTCTTACAGTTTATTTTAACTCTTTTTTCCGTTTTGCATTAAAAATACTACAAATATTACGAATAAAATATTGACGCAAACAGCAATCTGTGCGATAATTTTAGTGCACAAAATGATTACGAAAAAAAAGATTGGAGAATTTCAAATGAAAAAAGTAAAGCCTTTTTTGTGTTTATTTATGTCGGCAATAATGCTTTTTTCAATTTGCCCGTGTGCATTTGCTTCAAATGTCCATTTTTCCGGAAACTGTGGAGATTCAGTAAAAACGTGTGATTTTTCTGCTCCGATTAAAGAATTGGCACAGATGACAATCAGCGTTTTTTGCAGATTATTCCATACTTTGTTCACAAAAGACGAAAACAATATTGAAAAAACACCGGGAAGAAAAAAATCATGGGAAGAAATTGATACGAATTTCATTATCGAAAATCCCGAAACGGAAACGCATACACAAACATGGATTGCAAACGAACTGACGTTTGAAAGCGAAAAAACATATGCGGACAGCTTCAACGGTATAACGCTGGATCTTATTCTTATCGGCAACGGCAAAAAATACAAAGTACCGGGATTTTGGGACGGCGAAAACACCTGGAAAATCCGATTTGTATGCCCGTCTGCCGGTGACTGGTATTTTTATACAATATGCTCGGACGAGGATAACAATACTCTTAACAACCGCACGGGAAAAGTCGTCTGTACTGCATATGACGGCGAATATGATATTTACAAAAAAGGATTTGTCACATCTGCCGAGTGCGAAAAATACCTAACGTATGACAACGGCGAACCTTTCTTCTATCTCGCCGACACCCACTGGGGACTCGGCGAAGAAACGCAGGAAATGGTAAAAACAATATGCGAAAAAAGGTATGCTCAAGGCTTTACCGTTATACAATCAGAACCTATCGGCGCAGAATTTTGCATCGAAGACGGAGTAACACAGTCGGATATTGACGGATTCAAAGCGTACGACTTAAAGTTTGAAACCATCGCGCAATACGGCTTTGTACATGCTAATGCGGAATTCTTCTATCCGTCGCAGATGGATGTTCTTATAAGTAATTTCGGCGGATATTCTGACAAAACGGCTGCAGCCGAGATTGACGCAAAACAATCGGGATTGAAAGAATTAAGCGATGAAGCTAAACAGTATCTTGAAAAATTGTGCCGGTATTGGGTTGCCCGCTACAGCGCATATCCGGTCATATGGACTCTCGGGCAGGAAGTAGACGATGACTTTTACTATGAAAACGGTGAACATACGAATTGGGGGTTAGCCAACAATCCGTACAAGTTGATCGCCGAATATATAGCGAAGTATGACTGTTACGATCATCCATTAACGGCACATCAGGAAAATACTGGAGCAGTTTCCGCCTACGGTAACGGAAACGGCACGTCTGAGAACAGAAAGATTTATAACAAAAACGCAAAACCGTCAGCGTTTCGTGATGTTGAGGCACATACTTTTTATGCGGCACAGTGGACTCCATCGAAGAGCGGGCAGTTTGACTTTAGCGTTGCAAAAGATTATTGGTACAATTCACAGGGCAAACCTACAATAAATTATGAAGGCGCATACTGCGGCTTGTGGACAAAGGATTTCGGAGCAAGAATGCAGGGATGGTGCTCATACCTCAGCGGCATGTATGGCTATGGCTGGGGTGCACAGGACACATGGTGTTACCTTAATCCGTTCGGTGAAGACGAAGACTCGTTCGACGGCGTCGATACAATAACACGACAGGAAAAAATTGACGCCGACTGGCAAACTGCGCTTAATTATGAAAGCGGATACCAGTGCGGATATATGGCTGATTTTCTTCAGAATACAGAGTGGTATAATCTTATTCCCCGGTTTGACAACAAAGCGTATTTTACTCCCGCAATAAACGTTTATTATGCCTATGCAAGTACTGCCGACAATAGTAAAATCGTAGTGTATTTTTATTCATTCAATGATAAATCTGTTGCCCGACAGGCTAATTCCAACAATATCGGTGCAATTTCGACCGGAACTGTAGGAAATCTTGAAAAGCGTCAGACATATAAATACAAATGGTTCAATCCGATAACGGGCGAATACACGCAGGAGGGTACATTTGTTTCGTCTTTCGCCGGAACGTGGTATGTCGGTCAGAAACCGGGAATCGATATGGTGCTGTACATTGAAAAGGTGTAACAACGGTCTGTAAAACAGCTCACATAAAAAAGAACTCCGTTTTTGCTTCGTTTTTCTGATTGTAAAATACAATCGTCTGTCTTAAAAATTAACCCGCACCCTCAGGTGAAGTGGTTGCGAAAGCGGAACAAAATCCGCGTTGATTTTTTAACTGCTCTATCCAATGTCATAAGCACCTGTTTTCATAATTACAGCCTGATTTGTCATATCAAAAAACGAAAAAAACGCAGGCAGCCGGACGAGCTTGTCTGCGTTTTTTTGAAAAATGGCAAAAAACAAATCAAGAAATTTTTTTAAGCTTCAAGCGAAGTCTGTCCGATATCATCGCGATAAATTCCGAATTTGTAGGCTTGCCGCGTG
>CAVKLD010000066.1:0-10274 GCA_963657065.1 bacterium | reverse complement strand
AAAAGTGCCGAAAAGGGACGCTGACGGGCGGCATGGGTTCAACTCCCGTCAGCTTAACCTCACTCACGGAGTACCTTGTGCGTCTTCGGACAAGTCTTAAACGCCGTACGCGGTGTTTAATGTCTGAACATTTTTCTGTTCCTTTTACAAAACAAAAATGCAATTTTAGACAAAATGAAACGCGCCTCGTCCGATTTCCGCGGAGGGCGTTTCGCCGAAAAAGGAGGTTGCCGCATGCCCATGTCGCCGCATTCCCGTCTTGGATATCGGGGTGAGCAGTTTACCGCGAGATACCTGCGAAAGAAAGGATACAAAATCATTGCGGTGAATTACAGGACCTTGGCAGGTGAAACCGATATAATCGCACGCGCAAAAGACGGGACTTATTGTTTCGTGGAAGTGAAGACACGCACCGAGGGCGGTATGTTTCCGCCTGCGGATGCTGTTGACGCGGAAAAACAAAGCCGTCTTATAGCAAATTCCTACCGCTTTTGCGCCGCGATGCATGCGAGTCCCGAAGATGTAAAGCGGCGATATGATATTTCGGAGGTTACGGCGCGAAGTATTTTTGACGCCGACATAAACTATATCGAAAATGCGTTTGCGGACGCCTAAGGCGGTTAAGGTTCGGTTGATTCACTTTGAACATTTTTTTCTATCCCCTCACAAAGGGAAAAAGTCCAGACCGCAAAAAAACGAACAGAATACAAACAAAAAAATGATTCGGGGCAAAGTGCGCCGCACCGTTTTCGCAAAGTACGGCGCATCGTTTCTTTTGCATCGTTTTTTTGCACCGTTTCCGCACCGTTTGTATCCGCCTGCACCGCACGTCGGGTTTAATCGCCGCAGGGCGAGCCGACGGCGGTTTTTTTCCTTTTATGCACAACGAAAACGAACGCGGCGACGCATATAACCGCCGACACAAGACTTCCGCAAGCCGTGGCAAGTCCCATCGGGAAAAGCGTATCGGGGAAACGCTGCGACATGAGCCAAACGCCCGGTATACGCACGAGCGCAATGGCGGTTATGTTATGCACGAACGAAATGTACGACTTCCTGCAGGCGCAGAACCACCCGCTGAAGCTGAAATGGATGCCGGCAAAAATGCAGTCCCATATATATCCTTTCAGATATTGAGCACCGGCGGCGACAACATCGGGGTCGTCCTGGAAACAGCCGACGGCGGCTGCGGCGCAAAACTGCATGAGCACGGCGACGGCAGAGCCGAACACAACGGCGATAAGCACCGCGTAACCGAGAGTTTTGTCTGCCCTGTCGTATTTTTTCGCGCCGATGTTCTGCGCACCGAGCGCGGACACGGTCGAGAGAAGCGACGACGGTACGAGAAAAACAAAACTGATTATTTTCTCGACGATTCCGACGGCGGCTGCGTCGGTAAGACCGCGTTTGTTCGCTATTACGGTTATAACGATAAAAGCTATCTGTATAAGTCCGTCCTGAAGTGCAATCGGCACGCCGACTTTCAAAATTTCGCGCATAACGTCACGTTTAGGCGTAAAATCGCTCTTTTTGAGGGTTATGCCGTTTTTTCTGCGGCGCATCGCTATAAGCGAAATGACAACGCTCAACGCCTGCGAAAGAGTCGTGCCGAGAGCAGCGCCGGTCGGACCCATGTCGAAAGCTCCCATAAAGAGATAATCGAGCGCGATATTCGCGGCGCATGCGACGGCGATAAAATACATCGGAGTTTTACTGTCGCCGAGTCCGCGGTATATCGACGAGATTATGTTGTAAGCCGTGATAAACGGAATGCCGATAAAGCAGACGATAAGGTAGGATTTCGTGCCCTCGACCGCTTCTTCCGGCGTGGACATCACCGACACTATCGGCGACACAAACAGCAGCAAAACAGCCGTCAAAACAATGCTGACAAGCACGAACAGCGTCACTGTGTTACCCGTTGCCGCGCCGGCGCGTTTTTTGTTGCCCGCGCCGACCGCCTGCCCGATGCTCACCGTCGTGCCCATGGCGAGTCCGACAATCATTACGGTAATCATATGCATAACCTGAGAGCCGACCGACACCGCCGTGGTGCTTGCCGCGCCCTCAAACTGTCCTATTATAAACAAATCCGCCATACCGTAGAGCGTCTGCAAAAAATACGAGAGCAGATACGGCAGCGAAAAACGGACGACATTCCCGAACACGCTGCCTTTTGTAAGATCTTTTTCCATTTTCGGTCATTCCCTTCCGTTCGGTATTTTAAAAATTCAGGGTTCATTGTACCACTGTTTTTGCGGTTTGTAAACCTCCGGACAGGATTTTTTTTGAAAGCGCATTGAACTTGCCGCGTCCGAAGTCGGCGGGACGGCTGCATTTTGAATTTGCCGCGTCCGAAGTCGGGCGGAGCGGTTGCATTTCTCCGCCGCATATATTATAATAGCGTAGAATAAGCGCAAGCGCACACGGAGGGAAAGATATGACAGCGGCGGCAATTCTTGCGGCGGGCAGAGGCACGCGCTTCGGCTCGGATGTCCCAAAACAGTTTCTCGAAATAGGCGGCGTGCCCGTACTGATACGCTCTGTCGGGGCGTTTCTGGAAATCGACGCGATAACGCTTTGCATCGTCGCGGTGCATGCCGACTACGCGGATTATACCGAAAATCTGCTGAAGAAACATTTCCCGAACGAAACGCGTCTGCGCGTGATAACCGGCGGCGAAACACGCGGTGAAACACTTGTCAGAATTTTAGACTGCACGGAAGAAATGTTCCCGTCCGACGGCTGCATACTGCTCACGCACGATGCCGTTCGTCCGTTCGTAACAAGGCGGATAATCGAAGAAAATATTTCCGCATGCGAAAAATACGGCGCGTGCAACACGTGCGTAAAAGCCGTTGACACTGTTTTGCACAGCTCGGACGGCAGGTTTCTTGACGGTGCGCTCGACCGCAGCGAACTCTACAACGCGCAGACGCCGCAGACGTTCAATTCCAAGACGCTGCGCGAACTGATAAACTCGATGAGCAGGGAAAAATTTTTGTCGCTCACGGACGGAGCATCCGTTTTTCTGACGGCGCAAAGACCTGTTTACATCGTGCGCGGCGAGGACTTCAACATAAAAATAACGTACAAAGACGACCTGAAACGCGGCGAACAGATACTCAAGGAACATTTCGGACATGACAAAAACGGGTCGGACACGGGGAGGAAGAGCAGTTGAACACAATTACTGCCGCCGTTATCGCAAACGGCAGCGCGGAAGAACTGAAATACACGCTTGAGAGCATTGTCGCGCAGTCGACGGAGGATTTTGATGTTCTCGTCGTGTGCGGCGCGGCGTCCGGCGACGTTAAAGCGGCGGCGAACGGATATGCGGACGAATACGTCGGGTTTACGGTGCTCGAATGCGAAAAAGAGCTTATCCCGCAGCGCAGAAATTTTGCGGCGGCGAACGCAAAAACGGAATACATCATGTTCATCGACGCGGGCGACTATCTTGCGCCCGAGAGCATCGAAAAGATAATCGAAACGGCGAAAAGCAAAAAACCCGACATAATCACGACGCGTTACTATGTTTCGGGCGAGGGCGAACCGTACTACGAGCACTGGAACGACCTGCTTGCGACCGTGCCCGACGCCGACAGATTCGACAGGGCGCTTTTAAATTCGCTCGACACGGACGGGCGCGTCTTCAAAAAGAAGTTTTTTGACCTGTACGGCGAAGGCTATCCAGCCTCACCCGTTTTTTACAATGCATCTTTCACGGCGAAATGCGTGTTTGACTGCGGCGCGTCGGTGTCCGGGTGCGCGGGTGCGGTATACGACAGGCGGCACGGCGTCTATGCGGACGGTTTTGCCGGCGGCACAGAGCCGACAGCCGAAAACCTGCGGTTTCTCATAGATTTATCCGACCGTCTTCTCGAAAGCGCATCTTCGATAATCAGAGAGACGACCGGCGCGTTCGACGGCGACGAGTACGCATATCAGGAACTGCTGTCCGTGTCGTTTCGTCTTCTCACGGACGGATTTTACCGCCTTTTCTGGTATATAACCGATGAAATGCTTGCGGCGCTGAAAGACGAATTCGAAAAGCTGACCGACAAAATGACTGCGGACAGGAAGAAAAAGATAGCCGAAGAATACATGGATATCCGTTTCCCGTCAATGTACATGTCGCACGCGGACGCGGTAAAAATGCCGCTGTTCAGCCTTTTGGCTGATTTCGGCGCGGACGCCGACCCGAACGACTTTCTCGCGTCGCTCTATGTGTCGCGTTTCCCGTTTTTTGAGCTGTTCATGCGCGAAAGCGCACGCGGCGCGGTCGAAAAGAAATATTCCGACATGCCGAACCTGCACTTTTTGCCCGACGCGGACTTTTTCACAAGAGCGCGCACGGAATCGGACGGCATCCAAATAGCCGTCAAAGACGCGTCGCCGCTCGACATCCGCACGCTCTCGGAGCTGTCTGTATCGAAAGCTCCGAGAGGACTGTTTCAGCATCTTTTCGGACTCAAACGCAAACGGTATTCCGCGAAAACATATCTGAAGAAAAAAGGACTCAACATGAAATAACCAAGCCGACGGGCAGCATTGGTCCGATTTCGGTCAACTGAAGTCCCGCCTGCGCAGTCTGTCATTAAAGACAAATTTATCCGCACGACAGGCGGTTCGTTTTCAGACATTTTTTTCGTTTTTGTTGCTTTTAACCGTATTTACGCATGTGATAAAATACTATAATATAACAATAACGGAAAATATTATCAGTTCTATTACATCTCATTTTTGTTGTTCAGACAACGGCAGAGCAAAAATCAACACAAATTTTCTTGAAAGTTCGGTGAAAAAGATGGAAAACATAAAGAGTATCGTCCCCGAATACAGTGCGCGGGGCAAGCTGTTTTACGCTTTTTTGCAGCTGCTTGAGCACAAGCGGTACGACAAGATAAAGGTCAGCGAGCTTATCGAAAAGGCTGACGTGAACCGCTCCACCTTTTACCGCTACTACAGCGACATCTACGATTTTTACGACAGAATCTGTTCGGGCGGACTGTTCTACACAACAAGCGGACTTGACAAATGCGCCGGGGGAAAAAGCATCGAGGACGGACTCAACGCGTTTTACGCCGTCATCACTGAGCGCATAGACCTGTTTGCGAACATTCTGAAAACGGTGTGCGGCAAAAACGGCAGCGTGCTCTTCTTAAAAAAATTCCGCGGATATCTCATAGACAGACTCGAGGATGCATTCAAGCCGAAAACGAGAAACGACAGCGCACTGCTGATGTTTTTCACCGACAGAATATACGTTTATCTTCTGCACACCGTGTGCGGCAGCGCGGATATCGAAGCGATATCAAAACAAAACTACGTCTATTCGCCGCAAAAGGGCATTTTTGAAAACATCGTCGACTGCATTTCGCACGGTAACAGCGCGGTTTTCAGAACGCTTATGACCGTAGGTGCGCAGACGTTTCTCACGAAAGAGCCGCGTTCGCTGAATGTCAACAACGTCACGAAAAACGCATGCGTCAGCCGCACCGAATTTTACAACTACTTCGGCAGCATGACCAAAATGATAACGGCGGGTGTAAACGGCGCGATATACGCATTCACGCAGATATTGTTCGCGCTGTCCGTATGCGCCGAAGAAGATTTCACAAGCCTTGTTCCCCCGCTGGACATTCACTGCAAGATGAACACCGACGCCGTGGTCGAGCTTGCCAGACACCACCGCGAGTACTACCTTTTCGTGAGCAGCAGCAGCGAATATCTTACCGAAATGCTGATTTCTCACCTTGAAAAGAAAGGCGCAGCCGTCGACAATAACCGGCGCGGCGAGCTGTTTGCGTACGCGTCGTGGGCGGCAATCGCCTACGTGACGTTTGCCGACAATCCCAATGACATTGAGTTTAAAAACAGAATCATGTGGGGCAGAAAACGCCTTGCCGAACACGGTATTGATTTTTGATATGTTCAAAATCCGACAAAAAAATATACGCCGGCGGATTTTTTATGACAGTTAAAGCCGAATTGTTTCTTGTCATATCTTTCCGTCCGTTGTATTATGTGTTCAAGGAAAGTTTACAAAACATTAATTTTCCGTACTACCAAAAGGAGGAACAACCATGAAAGCAACAAAAAAACTGTTGAGCGTTCTTTTGAGTGCGATTCTTGTCGCCGCCGCATGCGTTCCCGCGTTTGCGTCGAGCACATATGACCGCGTAAAAGTCGCCCAATCCGACGAAGCGTACATTTCGTCACTCACTGCCGAAGAAACGGCAGGCATCCTTCTTGACTGGCTCGACCGCAAAGTCGCATCCGTCACAGCCGATTTCAACAATTTTGAAGTTGAAGTATTCGACACGACAGTGGAAATACCCCTCGACATCGACAGCGTCGAAGACATTCTTCAGTATGCCGACTACGTATCACAGCTCGGCGGTGATTTCGCAAACCTCGACGTTGCGGCGCTCAAAGGCCTTACGAGAGCAAACGGCGACATCGAGTTCATAAACGGCATCGCGCAGTTCGCTGCCGACAACGCCGAAGTTATCGGCAAGCTCGCGCAGTGGGAAGAAGGCAAAACTTTCGACCTCGGCAAAGTGGGCACATTCATCGATGAGAACCTCGGTGCTGACAGCGAAGTCAAAAAATTCGTCGACGCGTACATCACGGGCGGCGACATCGGCGTTGAAATCAACATCAACGACATCGTGACTTCGATTGCCGACGCTCTCAAGGACAGCGGCATCGTTTCAGAAGACGGCGCGAATGCCATTAAGGAAAAAATCGACCTTGAAACGGATAACGCCTACGAGGCGGTCAAAGTTCTTGCGGATCTCATACTTGCGGACAACGAAGATGCGCTCTGCACGGTTTACGCCTATTATCTCGACAACGTCGTGCGTCCCATATTCAAGACGGCTCTCGGCTACACCCGCTCCTACGGCGCGGACGTTCCGACTTTCGCACTGTACGGCGATCAGACCGAGCTTAAAAAGCTCGCCGGCGATACCGAGATACTTATGCGTGATACCGAGGGAACGTACTATGCGTTCAAGCTCGACGAAAACAACAACGCCTATGACACGAAAGAAGTTATCTGGACTCAGACGGTTAAGTTTGAACCCGTAAACGTAACGATTTCCTCGAAGTCCGGCGATGTCAAGACATATCAGCCGATGGACGAAAACATCACTCCGCAAATTTACACGGCATATGCCGATGATATTGACTATGCCGAAGTGAAGGCGATGATTAAGGGCAACACCGTTCCCGAGGAATATGCCGCTCTCATGATCGACGCGAACAAAACTCCCGCACTCGCAGAGTTCGTGAAGATATCCGCAACACAGGGCGAAGACAATCTGTTTGACTACATACTGGACTGCTCCGCACTTGAAAAAGAAGCCGAAACAAAGGCTTCGGCTCTCGCGCTCGCAGAGCTCAAAAAGGCATTCGACAACGCGGGCGTTACGTACGGCGACGACCTCGCGGCAGACGTTGACGTCACGATTACGTATGAAGGCTGGGCGACGGACGATGAATTCATCGCAAGCGCGACGGCTGAAGCGACTCCCACCCTGTCCGGCGACGTTACCTACACTCTTCCTGTTATCGGCAAAACGACCGTCGACATCAACACGGCAATCGCCACACTCAAGAAGATGAACATCGTCGATGTTGAGCAGATGATTCAGGACGAGATAGATAAGCAGGTCAAGAACCCCGTTGCAGTAGTTGTTCTCGACAATCTTTCGGGCGACGGCAGCGCACTCAAGGGCGCGCTCGAGCTTGCAAACTTCCTCGACACGGAATTCGAGATTAACTACGAAATTCTCGACTGCATAGACGTATACGACACCAACAACGGCATTGTCGGCTACATAAACAACTTTCTCTGCAGATTTGTTGAGATGCTTACAACCGATGAAGGTTACGCTTCTCTCGACCTTACGAAGGGCAACAACGACAATCTCACCGCCAACATACAGAAAATCTGCGACAAGGCGAACGAAATGATGGCTCTTGCAAAGACATATCTCTCTGCAAACGGTGTTGCGCTCGATTCCCTTCTTCCCGCATCCGACGAATTCGACGCGGGCATGCTCTTTGACATAGACTTCTCAAGCGTTGAGAACCTCTATGTATACGGCATCAAACTCGTTCTTGATGCCGCCGCCGCAAGCGAAGAAAACGAAACCGTAAAAGACATTCAGGCAGCGGTTAAAGATCTCGACACGCTCGAACAGATGGGCGCAGTCGCTTACAACAAGCTGTTTGACCGCGTAAACTCCGCTCTCACCGAGAAGTTCGGGGCGAAAGGTTACGCATACACCTACACCGACATCGACGCTGCTGCGGTAACGGAAGACAACGCAAAAGACGTTATCATGGACAAAGTCGCGGACTTCGCCCTCTACGGCGCAACGTTCGTATTCGAAAATTACGTTCCCTCGCTTGTAAATGAATTCATCGACAAGCTCAACACCGAAGTCGGCACGGATATCCCCGCCGCAACATTCACATTCGGCGTTGAAAAGGGCGCAACGTGGGAAGACACCCTCACCGCTGTTGTTGACAAGGTTTACTGCATCCTCGACGGCATCTGGCTCCCCGCAACGGAATTCACCGGCACAGCCCTTTCGGACAAAATAAACACACTGCTGAACTCAATCCTTCCCATGGGAACGATTCTCTCCAACTGCGCATCCGCCGACGGCGTCTATGACTGCGACGTGTCCGTCATTGCGAGCGCGATATTCGACAAGGCATTCGACGGCGATTTCGGCACGTTCCTCCGCTTCTTCGAAACAGCCGAAAAGCAGAATGACTTTGCAAAAGACTGCGAAACCGCACTTACGGTAATCAAGGCATTTGAGCACGGCGCAGACGCATTCCTGCCCGGCACAATCGTGAGCAGCGAATACACAGCAGCCGACCTCAAGACATTCTTTGAGGGCGACAACCTCGCTCACATCACCGCAAACGGTATCGTCAGCGCAAACAACCAGAAAGCCGAACTTATCCCCGCACTCCTTGATCTCGTAAGAGATTTCGGTATGCTGCCCTACTTCTGCCGCTGCGATGACGACGCGCACACATTCGAGGATGTTGCCGAAGTCAAAGCGACATGCACGACCGAAGGTCACTCCGCATACAAAGTATGCACCGTCTGCGGCAAGGAAGACGGCAAAACCGTTTACGCGATTGATGCCGACGCACACGCCAACACGGTTGACGTTGCGGCAGTGGAATCCACCTGCACAAAGGCAGGTTCGACGGCAGGCACGAAGTGCGCAGACTGCGGCGCGGTTGTAACAGGCTGCGAACCCACGGCTCTCAAGGCGCACACCGCCGTTAAGGTTGCCGGCAAGGCTGCAACATGCACCGAAAGCGGTCTTACGGACGGCGAAAAGTGCTCGGTCTGCGGAACGGTTCTTGAAAAACAGACTGAAATCCCCGCAACGGGTCACGACTACGGCGAAGACGGCACTTGCAAGAACTGCGGCGAAAAGAAACCCGAAGAAAGCAAATCCTTCTTCCGGAAGATAGCCGATTTCTTCAAGAAGATATTCAACTGGATAAAGAGTCTCTTTACGAGATAATCGACCGGTTCGTCATGCGCAAAAACAGCCGTAAAAACGGCTGAATGCACGGCGGCGGCAGCGCGAAAGCCGCCCGTCCGCGCATCAATCAAAATGTTTTGAACTCTTTCCCCCTAATAAGAGTCAAACCCCGTCCCCGCCAATGTTACGGCGGGGACGGGTGTTTTTTTCTGCAACGTTTAACAGTCGGCATAGGTTGCATACGTCCTCATGCACAACACCCGACCGCTTCATTCCGAAAAATGCATAACACCCGACCGCCACATGCCGAAATATGCACAGTACCTGACCGCCACATACCGAAAAAAGTTGGTAGCGACAGTGAGGCGTTGTGAGCGCATTTCTGCTCAAGAGAATACCGACGGTTCTTATCCCTTATATCGTCATCACGTTTTTCTATTGGCTGATGTACAAACTAAACAGCCGCGTTTATTCGTTTAAAGATATCGTATTCTCAATTGTCGACGGTCATCCTATTGCAGCGAACTCGTGGTACATAATCAACATTATTGTGTTTTACGTTGTATTTTGGCTGCTGATGTTCGTATGTAAAAAACACTCATTTTTAATGATACTCGGCAGTACCGTCTGGTATTTTCTGTACGCGTTTTTCTGCTACAAGAGAGGTTAAGCTGACGGGAGTCGACCCCATGCCGCCCGTCAGCGTCCCTTTTCGGCACTTTTCGCCCTTTTCGTCTTGAC
>CAVKLD010000065.1:0-10434 GCA_963657065.1 bacterium | reverse complement strand
GTAAGCTGACGGGAGTTGAACCCGTGTCGGTTTTGACAGGCTGATTTCCGTCCATGCTGCGTTAAAACCCTCGCAAATACGTCAAGTATTCGCTTCGGGCTTTGCCTTGCCTGAACAAAAATCAGCTCAGGCAAAACTGCTTTGCACCCGACAGCTGTTAATTTTCGAGCAATTTTCGTTTTTTGAGGTGCAGTCTTGCTGACGCAAGTCAAGACGAAAAGGGCGAAAAGTGCCGAAAAGGGACGCTGACGGGCGGCATGGGTTCGACTCCCGTCAGCTTAGAGATTGTGTTGTCTGTTGAATATTTGGTAACGGAATAAGATATGAATATGCCTAATTCATTGGCGGAAGCCGGCAAACCAATCTTGAAAGCGCAAGCTGATTGAATGCCGATGTATTCGGGGGATTGGTTTGTAAATTCTTCTGTATAAGTTGTTCCGTTATTACTGTACATCAAGGCTGCACATTGAGATCCGTTTACGACGGAACCGCCGCCAAGGTCAAGACTGATAATGTCATCTGCGCGCATTGTCGGAAGAGTTTTCCATTCTTGGGTTGCGGCAATGTCGTAAGTTGAGCCGTTGCGTCCCCAAACCAGCGACAACCTCATAACATCATATTCTCGAGACACAGACGATAATCCTTTTGATGTTTCTTTGACCGTTAATGTTTTATACCCGAACTCTTCTGCTTCAGCTAATGAATTTATTTTTTTATCATCAAGGAGTTCGACTGATTCTTCATTCATCCCGAAATGTTTAAAAACAGCTTTTAGATATGTTATTTTTTCAGCTTTTGCAGTAATACTGTATTTTGACCGTATTTGTGCTAATTCAGCCCCGTGTAGAACTTTGTAGGTGCTTTTTTCCGTAACAGGTTCGGTTGAATTTGCGTAAACACTTACAGTAGCGTATGTAAAAAACAGTGATATGATTATAATAACCGATATTATCTTCTTAAATTTTTTCATGTTCTCATCTCTTTCCTTTATTTAAATGTTTTTGATGCACCGCCGATTTCCTCTGCATTGACAATGCCGTCAACAAGGTCTTCGGAAGCAATTTGCGCCGCTATTTCAGCAAATTTTTCGCTTGTTCCTGCGCAAATCAATAATTCTTTGAAGCACTCGCGTTTTTCGGTCGCATCGGAGAGATTAAAGTTATTGCGAAGTTCTCCGATATCTTTTACGACAATAATCTCTGATTGCTGAATTTCCGACGGTTTGGCATATGCGGATGCAATGCCGATTACCGTTGCGGAGAGCGCAATCAGCAATGTTGAAAAGATAATCAGTGCTTTTTTCATTTTAATGTTCTCCTTTCGTTTTTTTGATTTTTGTTTCAAAAAAGAAGATCACACCTCCGTTTTCTTTTTTGCAGCCATAATGATATTTATTGCTGCAAAGAATTTTTTTACACAACGAGAGTCCTACGCCATTGACTCGACCGGTACCGTTGTCGAGTTTATACGCCGAATCCCAAATTGTTTTGCTGTTCAGCGATGTATCCGTTTCATTGAAAACCGAGAAAATTGCATTCTGACCTTTTCTATTTGCTTCAACTTTAACATTGCCGTGCGGGACTGTGTATTTAAGGGCATTTGACAGAAAATTTTCAATAACGATTGATATGAGTTGTTTGTCGCCGCAGATGCACAGCGATTCCGATGCGTTAAATTGAAGATTCAGCCCTTTTTTAAGAAAAAGCGGAGAATACTCGTTTATTTTTTCTTTTGCGGCGATTGTCAACGAGAAGTTTTCCCGTTTAGGTTTTTCTGTTGTCAACGAGCTGTTTTTTAAAAACATTTCTATTGTTTTGCTCATGCTGTCTAAACAGATTGTAATTTTGTTCAAATATTGCTGTTTCTTTTCCTCGTTAGCCGCGATAGAACAGCAATCCGTAAGATTTATTGCTTCGGAAAGCGGTGTTTTTAATTCGTGCGCGATGCCGTTAATAAAACAGTTATGTTCTTCTTCAAGTTTTTCCTTTTTTTTGAAATAGGCGATATAGAATAGTATTGCCGCCGACTGTAAGATTAAAAAGCCTGTAGCGGTTTCTATGAGAAGAAAGAACGTGTTGTCCTCCTGCAGTGCGGCTTTCAGCGGTTCAAGCTTAAATTCTATAAGCAATACGGTAGGCATTTCGTTAAATGAAAAGAGAAAATCATATCTGACGGATTCGTTTTTTTCGGAGCTTTTTATCCAGTGCGGTGTGCTGAAATCGGCATCGAAATAAGCCTGTTTTGCAGTTTCAAGCAAAATTTGCTTTTGCTGTTCCGTTAAATTGTTTTTCTGTTTGCTTGATATAAAAGATGTCATTGCGGTCATACCGTCTGCATTCAGCATAATAAATGTTTTTATGTATGGCATATCTGCGAGTTCTTGCGATAAATTATTTATAAAATCTTCCGCATTCTCTATGTCGTTTAATTCGTTAATAATTTGATCTCGATCGAAATTTCTTTCTACATTATATACAAATTGCTTTTTTGCGGAAAAAATGCCGTTTTGTATAATGACAGTTTCTGTTATAAAAAACGCAAAAGTAAGAAGAATTACGGTAGCAATGACCGGTTTTTTCTTTGGCTTCATAAAGTTACACCTCCGATAATCTGTATCCGCTGTTTTTGACTGTTTCAATAATTTTCCCCGAACTTCCAAGTGCTTTTCGTACTTTCTTTATATATGTGTCGACAATGCGATCGCTTCCCGAAAAACCGAATCCCCAGACATTGTCAATTATTTTTGACCGTGAAAGAACTACCCCCGGATTTGTAAAGAGGTAAAATAATAATTCATATTCTTTGCCTTGCAGTGCAACCGTGCAGTTTTCCGAATGAAAAAGCATTTTTTTTGTATCTAATGTGTTTTTTCCGACGGTGATTATATAATTGTTCTCGTTTTCATTTCTGTACATCTTTATGATTTTTTCGCATTTTCTTAAAAGAACCGACAAATGATATGGCTTTACTATGTAATCACATGCTCCGCTTGCAAAACCCTTCAATTGTTCTTTTTCGTTTTCAAGAGCAGTCAGAAACAAAACAGGTGTGTCGCAAAGCCGTTTTATTTCTCTGCAAACCTCAAAACCGTTTTGCCCGGGCATCAACACATCAAGTATTATAATGTCAAACCTGTCGTGCTGAAGCTTTTTCAATGCATCTTCGCCGCAAGATGCCGTCACAATTTCAATACCGTTTGCGGAGAAATAGTCGTAAGCCGTTTCCCTTAACACTTTGTCGTCGTCAACAAACAAAACTTTGTTCATGGAGAGCCTCCTTTCGTTAATAATTCTATCATGGGAATGTGTATTCTGCATGAAAACAAGAATCTTTTTTTTGAAAAAATAATGTGCTGTATTCGTCGGAAATTTAATATAAAAATCAAAGCGCGCTGCGGATTTCGCAGCGCGCCGTTTATTGTATAACTGTATTAAAGCGTGGATCAGTCAGCCTTGGGAGCGAACAGATCTTTAAGACGGAGCAGATGCTCGTATCTCTCGACGCTCTTGTCCTCTGCTTCGGTGAACAGTTCTTCCGCTCTTTCGGGGAACGAACGTGTAAGGGCGGAGTAACGTGCCTCGTTGAGAAGGAACGGACGGTAATCCTCTTTCTTGCCGGGCTTGGAGTCGAGGGTGAAGGGGTTCTTGCCCTCAGCCTTAAGCGCGGGATTGAAGCGGAACAGATTCCAGTAGCCGCAGTCGACAGCCTTCTTCATTTCCGCCTGGCAGTTGACCATGCCGCCCTTGATGGAGTGCATCTCGCAGGGAGCGTAGCCGATAACGAGTGACGGACCGTGATAAGCCTCGGCTTCTTTGAGAGCTTTAAGCGTCTGGTTCTGGTCTGCACCCATAGCTATCTGTGCGACGTAGACGTAGCCGTAGCTCATTGCTATTTCGGCAAGGCTCTTCTTGGCTATCGCCTTACCGGCAGCCGCGAACTGTGCAACCTGACCTATCTGCGAAGCCTTGGATGCCTGTCCGCCGGTGTTGGAGTAAACCTCGGTATCGAATACCATGATATTGACGTCTTCGCCCGAAGCGAGAACGTGGTCAACGCCGCCGAAGCCGATGTCGTATGCCCAACCGTCGCCGCCGAAGATCCATACGCTCTTCTTGGAGAGGTATTCTTTTTCGGTTACAATAGCCTTGGCGGTGTCGCAATCGACATTTTCAAGAGCCTTAACGAGGGCGTCTGCGGCAGCGCCGTTCTTTTCGCCGTCGTTTACGGTGTCGAGGTAAGCCTTGGCAGCAGCCTTTGCTTCTTCGGGAGCGCAGTCTGCGTCGGCAATCTTCTGAACTTTCTCGATAAGAGCGTTTCTTATAGCGTTCTGACCGAGGAGCATGCCGAAGCCGTGCTCTGCGTTATCCTCGAACAGCGAGTTTGCCCATGCGGGACCGTGGCCGTTCTTATCGGTGGTGTAGGGTGATGTTGCGGCGGGACCGCCCCAGATGGACGAGCATCCCGTTGCGTTGGATATATACATTCTGTCGCCGAACAGCTGAGTGATAAGACGCGCATAAGATGTTTCAGCGCAGCCTGCGCACGAACCGGAGAACTCGAGAAGCGGCTTCTTGTACTGGCTGGAGATGACGTTTGCCGCCGATGCGACTTCGGGTTTTTCCGAAACATTTTCCACGCAGTAGTCGAAAGCTGCCTGCTGTGCGTCCTGACTCTCACGCGATACCATCTTGAGGGAGTTTGTGGGGCAGACGCCTACGCAGACGCCGCATCCCATACAATCCATCGGAGATACCGCAAGAGTGTAGGTGTAGGAGGTTTTTACTATCGGCTTGGGGGATTTTTTGAGAACTGCGGGAGCTGCTGCAGCTTCTTCATCGTTGAGAGCGAACGGACGGATTGTTGCGTGCGGGCAGACAAATGCGCACTTGTTGCACTTTGCGCATGTTTCCTCATTCCATTCGGGAACGAGAACCGCAACACCTCTCTTTTCGTAAGCCGATGCGCCCTGCTCGAATGTGCCGTCGGCGTGATCGACGAAAGCGGAAACGGGCAGCTCGTCGCCGTCCATGTGTCCTACCGGCTTCATGATGCTGTCGACCATCTTAACGAGTTTTGCGGGACCTTCGCTTGCGGGAGCTTCGGCTTCGTCGGCTGCAGTTGCCCACTCTGAGGGAACGTTTATCTTAACGTATGCGGTTGCGCCGGCGTCGATAGCCTTTTCGTTCATTTCGACTATCTCTTTGCCCTTCTTCATGAACTTTTGCGCTTTTTCTTTCATGTATCCGATTGCTTCTTCCTCGGGAAGAACCTTCGAAAGCGAGAAGAAAGCGGACTGAAGAACCGTGTTTGTGCGCTTGCCGAGGCCTATCTGCGCGGCAAGGTCGATGGCGTTAACGGTGTAGAGCTGAATGTTGTTCTGCGCGATGTATCTCTTTGCGTCCGCATTGAGCTTTTCGCCGAGCTCTTTTTCGTTCCACTGACAGTTGATGAGGAATACACCGCCGGGTTTAACGTCGTTGACCATTTTGTAGCCTTTTTCGACGTAGGACGGGTTGTGGCATGCGACGAAATCCGCCTTGTTGATGTAGTAGGGGGATTTTATGGGTTTGTCACCGAAGCGAAGGTGGGAGATTGTGATACCGCCCGTCTTCTTCGAGTCGTACTGGAAATATGCCTGAACGAATTTGTCGGTGTGGTCGCCGATGATTTTGATGGAGTCCTTGTTTGCGCCGACTGTGCCGTCGCCGCCGAGTCCCCAGAACTTGCACTCGATTGTGCCTTCCGCAGCCGTGTTGGGCGCGGGCTTTTCTTCGAGTGAAAGGTGAGTCACGTCATCGTTGATACCGAGTGTGAAGTGAGCCTTGGGATTGTCCTTCGCAAGTTCGTCGTATACTGCGAATACGCTTGCGGGGGGCGTGTCCTTCGAACCGAGTCCGTATCTGCCGCCGATAACGGTTGCCGTTCTGCCCTGCGAAGCAAGAGCCGCGACAACGTCGAGGTAGAGGGGTTCGCCGAGTGCGCCGGGCTCTTTCGTTCTGTCGAGCACCGCGATTTTCTTTGCCGTGGCGGGGATCGCTTCAAGGAGCTTTTCAGCCGAGAAAGGTCTGTAAAGGCGAACTTTGACAAGTCCGACTTTTTCGCCCTTTGCGGTGAGGTAGTCGATGACTTCCTCAGCGACATCGCAGATGGAGCCCATCGCGATGATGACTTTGTCGGCGTCGGGTGCGCCGTAGTAGTTGAAGAGTTTGTAGTTTGTGCCGAGTTTTGCATTGACCTTGTCCATGTATTCTTCGACAATGCCGGGAACAGCTTCATAGTAACTGTTGCAGGCTTCTCTGTGCTGGAAGAATATGTCGCCGTTTTCGTGCGAACCGCGCATTACGGGGCGTTCGGGATTGAGAGCGCGCTTGCGGAACGCTTCGACCGCGTCCATGTCGCACATCTCTTTGAGATCGTCATAGTCCCAGATCTCAATTTTCTGAAGCTCGTGCGAGGTGCGGAATCCGTCGAAGAAGTTGATGAAAGGAACTCTGCCCTTGATAGCCGCAAGGTGAGCGACTGCGCCGAGATCCATTACTTCCTGCGGATTCGTTTCCGCGAGCATCGCAAAGCCGGTCTGACGGCAGGCGTAAACGTCGGAATGGTCGCCGAAAATGTTAAGAGCGTGGGAGGCGACGCAGCGGGCCGAAACATGGAAAACCGAGGGGAGAAGTTCGCCGGCGATTTTGTACATGTTGGGAATCATGAGAAGAAGTCCCTGCGATGCGGTGTATGTGGTGGTGAGTGCGCCGGCGGCGAGAGAACCGTGAACTGTTCCCGCCGCACCCGCTTCGGACTGCATCTCGGCAACCTTTACTTTTGTTCCGAAGATGTTTTTCAGTCCGTTCGCCGACCACTGGTCAACATAGTCCGCCATGGGGCTTGAGGGAGTGATGGGATAAATTCCGGCTACTTCCGTGAAAGCGTAGGAAACATGAGCCGCAGCCTGGTTTCCGTCCATGGTCTTTTTCTGTCTTGCCATAGTATATCCTCCTAAAATAATATTACAGCTTTTTTGGTTTGATAACACCAAAGGTAATTTTAACACTGCAGACACTAAAAGTAAATATTTATTTTTACACAATACCGAAATTTTGCGCCGTATCCGGCAAAATCTTTTGTGAAATCTCAACAGCAAAACATCCGGCGAACCTTTTTGCAAGGCTTTTTTGCGCGTATATTGCCGGTTCGTCTTAAAAAACTCTTTACAAAGCGGAATGCTTGTGATATAATCGCTCTTGTCCGAGTTCTCGGAGGACGGATACAATCCGCGCTTTTGCGGCGTTCACCTGACCTCCGTCCGGGGCTTTCGGATAATTTTTTAAGAGGTGAAACAACATGACACAGGCTGAAAAACAGGCAATTATGGCGGAATACGCCACACACGAGGGCGATACGGGTTCTCCCGAAGTACAGATAGCCGTACTTACCAAGAGAATCAATGACCTTAACGAACATCTCAAGATTCACAAGAAGGATCACCACTCAAGACGCGGACTTCTCAAAATGGTCGGTCACAGAAGAAACCTTCTCGCATATCTTCAGAAAAACGATATCGAAAGATACCGTGCTGTCGTTGCAAAGCTCGGTCTTCGTAAGTAAAGCTCCCGTGGGTTGTTGCATTCGCATGTCGTGCGGATGCGGCAACTCCGTTGCTTTTTTTTCAAAATAGGGCGTGCCGGGGCATGCGTTAATGTGTACAATCCGAAGCGCGGTTTCTTTTGCCGCTTTTCGGATTGTACATTGACGGTGTCTGTCCGGGCAAGCCTCCGAAATAAAAAAGGAGAATAAAAGCATGTTTGATGAATTCAGAAAGTTTGAAACAACACTTGCGGGTCGTCCTCTCGTAGTCGAGACGGGCAAAATGGCGCAGCTTGCCGGTGGCAGCGTGCTTATCCGCTATGGCGAAACAGAGGTGCTGTGCACCGCCACAATGTCCGACAAACCCCGTGAGGGCGTGGACTTCTTCCCCATGTCAATCGATTTTGAGGAAAAACTCTACTCCGTGGGCAAGATTCCCGGTTCTTTCCAAAGACGTGAGGGCAGAGCAAGCGAAAAGGCTGTGCTTGCCGCACGTGTTATCGACCGTCCCATTCGTCCGCTGTTCCCCAAGGACATGAGAAACGACGTGGGTATTGTCGCCACCGTTATGTCGGTAGACCCCGACTGTCTGCCCGAAATTACAGCAATGATAGGCGTTTCGATTGCGCTTTCCATCTCGGCGATTCCGTGGGCGGGTCCCATCTCGGGCGTTTCCGTTGGACTTGTCGACGGCAAGTTCGTTATCAATCCCACCGCGGCGGAGAGAGAAAAGAGCGAAATGGCTGTTACGGTTGCATCCACCGATGAGCTTATCGCCATGATAGAAGCCGGCGCAAACGAGATCGACAACGACACGATGTTCGATGCCATTATGTTCGGTCATAAGGAAAATCAGAGAATGGTCGAATTTATCAAGGGCATTCAGAAAGAAATAGGCAAGCCGAAAGTCGACTTCCCCTCAAACGATCCCTCGCACGAGATGTACGAGGCTGTCAAGGAATTCGCCATTGACGATGTAAAAGCGGCTCTTGATACCGACGACAAACGTGTGAGAGATGAAAGACTTCTTCCCATTTACGCGGCGGTTCATGAGAAGTTCGACGAACAGTTCCCCGAAGAAACGGCAAAGCTCGACGACTGCCTTTACAAACTCCAGAAATATATCGTCCGCCGCTGGCTGCTCGACGAAAACAAGCGTGTTGACGGCAGAGGAATCGACGACATGCGTCCTCTCGACGCTCAGGTCGATTTGCTGTCACGCGTTCACGGTTCGGGTATGTTCACCAGAGGTCAGACTCAGGTGCTTACCGTTACCACGCTCGGCACGATAGGCGACGCTCAGATGCTCGACGGCATCGATGACGAAGAGTCGAAGAGATATATCCACCACTACAATTTCCCCTCGTACTCGGTAGGCGAAACAAAACCGTCGAGAGGTCCCGGCAGACGTGAGATAGGTCACGGCGCTCTTGCGGAGCGTGCTCTTCTCCCCGTTATTCCGTCGGTTGAGGAGTTTCCTTATACCATCCGTCTTGTTTCCGAGGTGCTTTCCTCCAACGGTTCCACTTCGCAGGCATCCATCTGCGGTTCAACGCTTTCCCTTATGGCGGCGGGCGTTCCGATTAAGGCTCCCGTTGCGGGCATTTCATGCGGACTTGTCACCGAGGGCGACCGCTTCATGACTATGGTCGATATTCAGGGACTCGAGGACTTCTTCGGCGACATGGACTTTAAGGTCGGCGGCACGAAGAAGGGCATTACCGCCATTCAGATGGATACGAAAGTTCACGGCCTTACCCCGGAAATAGTCAAAGAAGCATTTGAAAAGACATATAAAGCACGTTGCAAGATAATCGACGAAGTTATTCTTCCCTGTATCCCCGCACCCCGTGAGGAGCTTTCAAAGTACGCTCCCAAGATGCTTACAACAAAGATCGATCCCGAAAAGATCGGCGATGTTATCGGCAAGCAGGGCAAGGTTATTCAGAAGATATGCGCAGAGTGCGACTGCAAGATTGATATCGATGATGACGGTTCGGTATTCATCGCATCCACAGATCTCGACAACGCGCACAAGGCGTTGAGCATAATCGAAACTATCGCAAAAGATCCCGAGGTCGGTGCAATTTACAAGGGCGTTGTCACGCGTCTTATGAGCTTCGGCGCGTTTGTTGAGATAGCTCCCGGCAAAGAGGGACTTGTGCACATCAGTCACCTTGACGTTAAGCGCACAGAAAAAGTAGAGGACGTCGTAAACGTGGGCGATGAAATAATCGTCCAGGTTCTTCCCACGGACGAACAGGGCAGACTCAATCTTTCGAGAAGAAACGCGCTTATCGCGGTCGAGGGACTTACTCCCGAGAACGATATCAGCGATCAGGCGAGAAGACCTGCACGCAGAGATGGTTACAGAGGCGGCAGAAACGATAAAAACGGCAAGAGATAAATTGCCGCGCCGTTTCGAAAATCACGGAATAAAGCGGCGTTTGAATCCGTATGCCGTCAGACGGTGACTGTGTAAACTTGCAATTCCACAGAATCCGTTCGGCAATTGATTAAAAGTCATGAAAAGAACGATGTAAGGTTTTTCGACCAGACATCGTTCGTTTTTTTTGCGGTGCAAATCCGTTTTTTTTGGTTCATCACGGATTTAAGGGGAATGGAACCTAACAGCAGGTAAAGAAATAAACTTAACCAGCAGGAAGAAGAAGTCATCATCCCGATAACCGTAACCAATTCTTTTAGCGACTTTAATTTTGTTGTTAAAGCCTTCAAGCTTTCCGGTACTGATAGGATGCTCGGCATGAGCAATTAGTCCGGGAAGCCTTTTTTCTTTTAGTGCTGCGAATTTTACAAGAGCCGGTATATCACTTTCTTTTGCCGCCTGAAACC
>CAVKLD010000064.1:0-10831 GCA_963657065.1 bacterium | reverse complement strand
CGCGAAGCATTGGTAAAACCACGCGCCTGACCGGCAGCAATAAAATAATCCGTTAGAGCAAAAGTGGGCTCTCCGCGAGGAGTAAGGGGAATCCGATGCGCGGACGACTTCTTGCTGTTAACAAGAGCATCCGAGTGGCAGAAAGATTGCTTGGAACAAGTACGGCATATCTTGAGAAAAAATTAAAACTCAAGGTAAATACGGAAAAGAGTCGAGCGGTTCAGTGTATATTCAATCCGAAAATTCGTTTTATCTGCTTTTCAATGGGAAGAAACTCAAAAGGAGCATATACCCGAGCTTTTGGAAAGTCGAGAAAGAAAGCCAAAGATAAGCTGAAAAGGCTTACTTCCCGAAGTCAAGGCGAGAAGATAGACACGGCGTTTCGCAATATCAAGATTTATGAGCGGTTGGCTACTCAAATAATGTGTAGTTTTCTACTCGCTTGCACGGCTGCGGCAAAGCCGCATGGGCGGCACATCAAAAGGCGACGAATAGCCGCCAGAGAAACGGAGGATAAAAAAATGATATCTTACACACTGAAAGTGGACGGCATGATGTGCAAGCACTGCGCTGCGCGCGTCGAGGAAGCCGCAAAAAGCGTTAACGGAGTTTCAGATGCAAAAGTCAGTCTTGAAACAAAAGAAATAACTGTCTGCGGCAACGACGGAACACAGGATGCCGTTCGCACAGCCATCACAAACGCAGGTTATTCCGTAACCGCATAATGCCGACCCTTTCTCGGTTTTTGCGGAATATCTTTCGCAAAACATATCGCGAGGGTAGCGGCGGATCAATTTCCTTCTGCTTAAAAATTGTAATTTTGCGAGGTAACCGTATGTCTTGGGATTCTGAACAATATATGAAATTTGCGAACGAGCGAAAGCAGCCGTGCATTGATTTACTGGCGCAGTTATCCGGAGTTTTCGACAGAATACTCGATCTTGGATGCGGTCCGGGTAACAGTACGGAAAATCTGCGAACAAAATACAGCCGCGCCGAAATAACGGGGTTCGATTCCGACGATAATATGCTCCGAAAGGCGAGAGAAGATCATCCCGAAATTGAATTTTTCAAAGGGGTCGCACCGAATGACTTCAATAAATTAACCGGCAAATTCGATTTAGTCTTTTCCAATGCATGCATACACTGGATTGAAAATCAAGAACAACTGATTGATGGAGTGTATGAACTGCTAAACGAAAACGGGACATTTGCAGTGCAAATTCCTCTTACCGACGAGTCGAAATTTTACAGGATTCTTTATTGCCTTGTTGACAAAAAATGGGGCAAGTTGAAGTCCGTAACGAATTTTCATAACTTAGATCAAGAAGGATACTACAATGTCTTAATCAAGCGTTTCAGAAATGTTGAGATGCGACAATGCAATTATTATCATATTGTCAAAAGAGATATGGTCCTCGAATGGTATAAAGGCAGTGGTCTGCGTCCGTATCTCTCCGTTCTCGATGAAACGGAGCGAAATGAATTTTTGCAGGATTTGCAAAAAGCGACAGATGCGGAATACCGTATGCTGGATGACGGAAATGTATTTTTGGTGATGCCGAGATTGTTTTTTACGGCAACAAAATAATTGTATATTGAAGAAAAAAGTACCTCCGCTGCAGGTTAAACCTGTAGCGGAGGTACTTCATATTATTGTTATTTACTTAATCTTTTTCAAAACGAGAGCCTTACCCGGTTTTACATCAAGATTAACATTGCCGTCTTCAACGGTTACACTGCCGCACGGGACGTTTCCATCGACGGTTATTTCATAAAGCTCTGCCGAGGAGAAATCGGCATCGGGAATCGCCCACTTGCCGCACTTTCCATTTCTGGAATAAGCGATAAATGTCGTGCGTTCCGCATCGAGCGGCAGCAGCACATCATCGCCGTCCTTCAAAACAACGCCGTTTTTCGTAATGCGTCCGCTCTTGCCGTCACTGACAACACTGTTGGAGAAAAACGCCGTATACTCGCCGTTATCCTCTTTTACATCCATTCTGTCAAGACGGTTCAGATAGAAGTATGGCAGCTGCAGAGTACAGAACTGACGGAGAAATTCGCCGGACCAATCTTTTGCGTCGGTGCCGTGTTCTCTCCATATTTCCTCTCCGTGCATCGAGCCGTAGAAAGCACCGATTTTACGGTCCGGCATATGACCGCTGAAAAGTTTGGGCGACACGCGGACACAATCCTCGGCTGTCATTCCGCTCATCCACCAAACGGCGGGAACTCTGCCGAGAACGCGGATGGGGGCATCCTCGAAAGTTCCGAACGGAAGGTCGGAAACCGCCGTAGCGTAAAATTCGCGAATGGGATGTTCGGGGCTGTCGCCGCGCCACTCGGCTTCACGGTAGGTATATTCCGAAGTCACGTCGATTCCCAGCGACGAAATGTAGTCAAGCATCTTATTGCGCGCTTCATTTTCGTCTTCAACACTTGTGTAAGGATTCAGGCTTTGAGCGATACAGAAATTATCGAGGTGAACCGTACCGGCCTCACGAACCGGTGTCGCTTCGCAAAAGCGATCCCAGTACTTTTTGAACAGTCCGCTCTCGTAGTATCCCTTATAGGATATTTTGTAAGCGTCCCTGTTGTTAAAGTGCTCGATAACGCCGGGGTTGCCGTCTTTATCTTTTACAACCGCGTTTCCGGCAACCAGTTCCGGGAAACAGGGAGTCTGACTGTACGTGTCGGCAAGATTGCCGTGAAAACTGACAATGGTGTTGTATTTTTTTGCTTCATTGAAAAGCCAAAATACACTGTCCCTTGCCGTTTTGTCGCAATCGCGCTTGAGTGCTTCGTTAAAGACTTCCATTTCGGGATAACAATCATCGTGTCCGAGTCCCTGCCATCCGACAAGATAAAGAATTTTTTGAATGCCCTGTGTCATATTATCAACAGTTTTGATTATTTCAAAAACCTGTTCATAATTTATGTAAACACGGCTGCAATTGTGCTCAAAATCAGGATCTGCAAGATAAATTTTCATCCACAGAGTCTGACTGTAATCATAGTTCCAGTTCATTGAAACTTCCTCCGTTAAATACACGTTTTTTGTCAACGTTCGTTAAGCCTGTGCGGGTTCTTCCTGCGCGGCGGCTCTGTCTTTTTCGCGTCTTTCGAGCATTTCCTGTGAGTTTACGGGAATTGAGTTCTTAACGTCCGTAGGCTCCATAAACGTAAGACCGCCTTCGTATTCCGCAGGGAAATAACCTTCGTTTGCAAGGCGTTCTCGCTGCTTAAGTACTTCCATTACATAGTCGTGCTGCTTGTTGTTGTAATCCCAGAACAGGTAGGGGAAAATCATGAGGATATGTCCCAACAAGTCTATTGCAATGGGAACGGCTATTATACCGAAACGGGTATCATCGATAAACAGGACATCCCAGTTCGAATTGAAACCGCTTTTCAACACGATAAGAGGAATCAGCAAGCTTACTACAGTCGTGATGGGGTTTATCATCCACGTAAACACACCTGCGGAGGATTCCAAACGTTCGCCGGAAACATACATTTGATAGTCGCTCAGACGAATACCCATATCGGCGCTTGCGACGCTGGCAGGCTGCATAAGAGCGATTGTGATGAATTCCGCAGCAAACAGTATGATACCGCACAGCGTCTGCTGCTCCTTAAAGAAGTAAACGGCGGCAATGCAGAGAACGCATCTCGTTATGTCGCACGCCTGTCTGAAAAGACGCAGCGATCTGTAGGAAAACTTTCTGATAAAATACGGTGCCAAGAAGCTGAGCGGAGTGGATCTGAAGTTAAACAGAAGTCGCATTGCACCGTAGAGCACGCCTGCAGTATAAAGACGCATCGAGAAGAAGAAGTAAACGTTCATCATTGCCAATGCGCCGTTGCCGAGTGAGTCAATAAGGCTTGAAATCATATCGAGCCAACGGTATTTGTTGTGAAGAACTTGCGAAACGCCATACCAAAACGACACCTTTTGCTTCTTTTCAAGCGGCGGCTGAGGTATTCTTTCCTTGATTCCTCTCGTGGCAACAAGCGTCAGTGCGCCGAGCACGATGAAAACTATTGGAATGACATATCTATAGAATCTGATATCGTCAAATGCAACACCGATGAGGGGCATCGCCGTTTCAATGAGGTTTTCAAGAAGATGGGACAGCTTAACAGGCCAGGTTCTGACCCAAAGACGTTCCTGCGGATTGGGGCTTATGGTCTGAGTACAGTTCTCGATAACGTTGTTGAAATCGAACATTGTGTACAGGCTGAACAGGAGATACGCAATCCAAAGTCGCTGGTTTACGTCGGGCATTTCTCTTTCGTTGATCGGCATCCAGCCTATGAGGATAATGATAATACACTTTTGCACGTAGTTTGCGAAAAGCGAATATTTGTATCTGCCGTATTTCGGAACGAGTTTTTTCTGCCAGATTATGCTTCTTGCTCCGCCGAAAGCGTTTACGAACAACTGCACGCCGATGATCTTGAAAAAGCTCATGGCGTTTATGCCGGACATCTCGTCAAGCTTGGCAGCGAAACCTGCGGGAATGATTTTCGAAGCGTCAAAAATCAGCAGCAGCAAACCGGCGGCAGCTATTGAGCCGTACGTTATCATGTACTTCTTTTCAACCTTCTTGTCAAGAATACCGAGATTGTCGTTTACGACCCAGCCGAGAATATTCCAAAGATAGGAAAACGGCAGACCGATGAGTGAAATAATCGAGAATGAAATGTACGGCAGCTTATAGTGGTACATCATAAGGTAACAGGACGCCGCGAACGAGATAAATTTCAACGGTGCCTGAACGCCGTAGTTCATACCGACTCCGAGAAATATGGTAAAATACTCCTTATACGGGACGTATCTTCCTTTTGATGCATCCGGCACGGACCAGTGTTTTTTCACATCGGCGATAAAACTTTTAATTTTTGACATTTTAACCGTTCCTCCTTTCGGCTCCGTAAACCGCATCTACGCGGCTGAGCGATCTTGCGCTCTTGTACGGCAGCCAACTCTCACCTATATCCATATCGCTGTCATCAGCCGCGCCGAGGTAAACGGTATCGACGCCGAAGCAGCCGAAAAATGCGTGATGTCCGATAGTTTTTACCGAAGACGGGATATAAATGTAATCGATTTTTTCGCAGTATGACACCGCATCTGAACCGATGCTTTCAAGTCCGTCGGGCAGGTAAATGCTCTCAAGATTCTTGCACTTGAAAAATGCCATCTGTCCGATGGTTTTTACTCCGTCGGGCACATCAATGTTGGTGAGTCTTTCGCAATAGCTGAAGCAGAACGGTGCAATTGACGTTACGCTGTCCGGAATAGTGTAAAGAGCACCGGACTCCGCCAATGCATTCTTGACTTCGTCAGTCATATCGTCATCGCTTACGGGGAACAGATTTTCGGTTTGCGTGAGAAAATCGGCGCATTCGCTGAGAAAGCTGTTCTTCTCGCTTTCAAATGAAGAAGTCGCATTGCCGAGCTTAAGCGTAGCGGGAGCCGCATAGCCGAGTTTGAGCGCGGTCCGGTATTCGCTGTTCTTCATCGGGCAAAAAACTATTTCCGTCATGTCTTTGGTGTAGACAACTCCGTCGACGGAGGTGTACGCGGGATTTTCTTCATCAACGAAAACGGCTTTCAGCTTTGTGCAGTAGTAGAAACAGTTGTACTCCAATTCGGTGACATCTTTGCCGACAAAAATGAAATCGACGGTTTCGTTGCAGCACAACGCGTAGTTACGAACCGCAGTAACGGTTTTTTCAGTTTCTTCACTTCCGTCATCGTGTTTTACATCGGTGATGATAAGAATGTTGTCCTTGTCGGTGCCGTTGAATTCACTGAGGCGGTAACCGCTGTCGACCGTGTCGTATATGTACTTCTTTTTGCTGATTGATTTGAAGCTCAAAATCAGCGAAAAACTGATGGCAAAGACGAGAATAAGGACAAAAATCACTTTTTTTGTCACGGCTTTTCCGAAAATACCGCCTTTCTCGCTGTCTTCCCATCCTTCCGGTGGTTTTTTTGCAAAAATCGGGTCATACAGCAGCGCTTCATTTTTAATGTCTTGTTTCATTTCTCTCTCTCCTTATGTGGCGCTTTGTATATTTTCGCGACTGCATTTCATGTTGCCGCCGCTTCGACAAAAAACGGAGCGGCAATTACTTATATGCAATCACGTATCCGCAGTGTAAAAAAGCACTGCAGTATTAACGCGGCACGATGCATGTCGGCACACTATGCCGCCGAAACAAAAAAATACGATGCTGTTCACAAAGGAACAACAAAATCCCGGATTAGCGATCCTGCTGTGTGCGGAACCACCATTCGGTGTACGCATCCGGATAATTAGTCTTGAATCCGGTGACGCCCATCGGAGCAAGCTTCGCCCACCATTCAGGGTAATCGCCGAGATTCGAAAAGACCTTAACACCCATATCCGCGAGCATATCGACATCGGACTTTGTGAATGCCTCGTTATTAAGACCGACTTCATAAAGATCCGATTTTTTGACAAACGCCATTGTTTCATCGTTTATGTAACGGATATTTGCGCCCAGACGAAGTCCAACGGGTTTTCCGTTCTTACGGTAATGCGCCTGCATTTCGTCAAGCACGTCGTTTTCGCCGGAAAAGAGGATATACTTCGACACGTTCGGCGAAGCTGCAAGTATCTCGTCCATGCATTTGCACATTCCCACGGTTTTGAATTCCACTTCTACGGTCAGATCGTAAGGCACTGTGGAAAGCCACGCGTCAAATTCGGGGAACGTCATCAGATGAGTTACTCTGTTTTCCTGATAATCCGGCGGCATTATCATATGACGCCCGCCAAGATACTCCGTCCACGGATAAGGCGGATACTTGAGCTTCAGAGCATTACGGAACGGAATGTCAATCTGTTTTATCTGTTCAACCGTCATGTCTTTAAGAGCCGCATTGTTCGCGCCGAATGTCATGTAACCCATGGTTGAGTTATGCGTTATGATTATCTCACCGTCGCCGCTGATGTTAATATCAAGTTCGATACCCTCAAGTTCAAGTTCTGCCGCTTTCTGAAAAGACTCGGGTGTATTCTCGGGCGCGAACTGCGGTACGCCGGTATGAGCGAAACGCATTGGAAGTCCGCAATATTCTTTTTTCATATGTGCTTCTCACCAATTACTTTTGCAATTTCATCGGGTTTTTTGGATGTAACATTGTCGGGATGACAGGCAATAACGTTGCGGGCTGTTTCTTCGTCGTTAACCGTCCAAACGGAAACCAGCAGCCCTTCGCGGTGAAGTACGGTAACAAGCTCCTGTGTAAGATTGCCGTAATGAGTGTTCAGTCCGATCGCTCCGAGTGCGTGAATCCGCTTTGACAATGTGGTAAGTGCCTTTTCGCTTTTTCTGTAACGTACCGGAACATCGGCATTGAGATAGTAAGGCAGCGTGCCGGTTGTCCTGACTTTTTCCATAAAGCGACGATGAACACCGGTATAAAAAGCACGGTCGAGCATATTGTACTCTTCAAGCAGTTTTTCCAATCCGGGGATATTCCTTACGGACTTAAGGTCAAGATTCATCCGTATGTCGGGTGCCGCAGCAAGAAGATCGAACGCTTCGGTAAGAAGAATACCTTCGTCTTTTTTCGGACGCCCCGAATGAATCATTACCGGAGTGTTGTCCGAACGGAAAGATATGTCAAGCTCAAGCAGCTTGACTTTTTTTTCGATCGCCGTGCGAATGAATTCAAGGGAATTATCCGGCGTTCCGTATGAGCCGGAATGTGCTGTCAGTGTCATATTTGTCACAATCATTCCTTTAACATAATATTTGCCGAGTCCCGCGTTATGACTATTATACAGAGCTTTTGACAACCGTATGAGCAGTTGCGCCGGATATCAGCTAAAGCGCATTGAAAGATACAAACATTTTACACGAATACCTGTGACAAAAGAGTGACAAATTTGTAGAAACTTCCGTATTTTTCTTTTTTGTCACCTTTTTGTCACGTAAATTATGATATAATGATATGAAATTTGTTTAAAAAGGTTTGTTGTGTGTGACTGTATTGCAAGACATTCAGGTTTCGTTGGAAATATGGTGTGTGTTTTTCTGCATCGCTGCAGCGGTCACAGTGTTTGTAAAACGCGGATTTGACAGGCGCGGCGCAGCCGTACTGATTTGTCTGATGCTTGATTCCGCGCTTCTCATGGTTTGCGACTCCGCAGTGAAGCTATTCGCCGGTGTTCCCGGGGTGAATTCACGGTATGCCGCACAAACGGCCGCATTCGGAGCTTTTTTTTTCGCGTTTTTAACCATGCCTCTTATGACCGAATATTTGACGTTTACAGTTCGCAAACGCGCTGAAGTTCGCATAGACGCATGGCGGATTGCCGAATGGACGCTGTTTTTTATCAATACTGCAGTTTTGATTGTTAATATTTTTTACCGCTGCATATATACTTTCGACGACAATAATGCATATTGCAGATTGCCGTTTGCATATTTTTCGGATGCTGTCATGTTCGCGGGGATTTTTGCGGCGTTCGCGTTTGTTCTCCGCTCATTTAAGCATCTGTATGTATTTGAAAAAATCGCAGCAGTCATCGGACTTGTCGTGCCGACCGCTGCACTTTTTGTTCAAATCTGCAATTACAATATTTCATTCGTCAATCTTTCGCTTGCAATATCATCGCTGCTGCTTTTTGCGTCGTACGAATTAAATTGCCAAAGTTACAATGCGGAAAGGAACAAAAACCTTGCGGAAGAACGAATCCGTTTGTTCAACAGCCAGATACGTCCGCATTTTCTTTTTAACTGTCTTACGGTTATAAAACGTCTGTGCAGACAATCTCCGAATCTTGTCCCCGAAACGATAGATGAATTTTCAAGATACCTTCGATGCTGCACGGATCTGATGAATTCGAATGACTGCATTCCCGTCACACGGGAGTTAGATCTTGTAAATCACTACGTTTACATGCAGACAAAACGCTTCGATGACGCCATAGTTTACAAATTTGACATACAGGATACCGAATTTGATATCCCCCCGTTTGCGGTGCAAATTTGTGTCGAGAATGCAATAGAACACGGTTTGCGCATACGAAAAATCGAAAAAGCAACCGTTTCCGTCAGAACATATCGCACAAATAAAGCTCATATTATCGAAGTGGAAGACAACGGTGTCGGTTTTGATACGGCGGCTTTAACAAATGACGGTGAAACGGAGCATATCGGAATTAAAAACACGCGGGAACGGTTAATGCTGATGTGCGGCGGGACAATGAAAATTGACAGTGTCGCCGAAAAAGGAACAAAAGTTACCATAAGCATTCCGCAAAGTCAAGGACGAATTTCAAGGAGAAAGACAAAAAATGAGGATTTTAATCGTTGACGATGAAACGCTTGTACGGGAAGAATTGCGGGATGCCTTGGAACGTGTCAGTCCCGGAAACGAAATTTACGAAACGTACGATTATGACAGTGCGGCAACAATGCTCGGCAGATTACTTTATGACATCGTTTTTTTGGACATACGGCTGAACGGTAAAAGCGGACTGGCAATCGCCGAATTCATAAAAAAACAGTACCCAGATACAAACATAATTATAGTGACAGCGTACAGTGAATATGCATTGGAAGCAATGCGTCTGTTCGTAAGCGGATATTTGTTGAAACCGTTCAGCGACAGCGAGCTCGTTGAAGTGCTTGATAATCTTCGCTACCCCGTCAGAAAAAAAACAAAAATGCTGTTGGAAGTTCGCTGTTTCGGCAATTTTGATGTTTTTATTCAGGGTGTGCCGATGAGTTTTAAGCGAAAAAAAGAAAAAGAATTGCTTGCCTATTTGGTCTGCTTGAAAGGTGCGTCCGCAAGTAAAAATGAAATTTGCGCCAACATTTATGAGGAATCGATTCCGCGTGAACGTATCAACACAAATTTCAGACAGGTCATTTCTTCATTAAAAAAAGATTTGAAACAACAGGGTTTTGAACAGGTATTGCTTCATCAAAACAATAACGCGTATGCGATAGACACCACTTCAATTCACTGCGATTACTACGATTGGCTGACGGGAGAAGCAAGCGAAAAAAACCGCTACCGCGGCGAATTTATGAAACAATACAGTTGGGCAGAACAATATGTCTACATGCTCGAAAATTATTGATGCGCAACCCGAATGAACGACTGCCCGAACGGTAACTTTTACCCCGGCTCACTCTTTCCGCCAACAGATATTGTGACATGCATGCCGCGCTGCAGTTTGCACGACCCTATGTAGTTGTGTTTCTTATACCATTGAAGTACATTACACAAAATTTGAAGAAGAACCGAATTTAAGCTGACACGGGTTCAACTCCCGTCAGCTTAACGCACCGGAACCATATACGGATTTTGATGAATAACTCCGAACATGACAAGAGGACGCAGCTGCGTCCTCTTGCTGTTTCTTCATTTACTTGTTGTCGGGAAATTGATTGTGAGAATTGTCATACGCTTTTCGTATATCTTCAGGAAGATTGTCCGGTGTTAACGCTTTCGCATTGTCTTCATTGCCATCTTTCACGGCTTGCATGTAATACCAACATTTGTAGTTGAGCATGTCCAATGTCTTGTGCAGCTGCCGGATTTCTGCTTCAACACGTAGCTTTTGCTTATGAATAAGCTCGAAGCGGTTGGAGTAGGTGACAGAACCTTCTGCGCACCATGTCATAAACAGCTTAATATCTTTGATTTCAAGACCTGATTTTTTCAAACACTCGATTACCCTGAGCGCTTCAATTTCGTTGTCGCTGAATTTACGAATGCCGGATTCTCGTGTGAGCTGCGGGAAAAGTCCCTGCTTATCGTAATAGCGGA
>CAVKLD010000063.1:0-11726 GCA_963657065.1 bacterium | reverse complement strand
AAAAATCCTCCGCGTTGCCGTCGGACTTGATGACAGCAAAGACTGGCTCAAATAATAGCTAAACAGTAAAAAGCACTCCTCGGTTATTGCAACCGCGGAGTGCTTTTTAAGGTCTGCGAAAAAATGGACGTGGGGCTGGGTGAAATTCACGGATCACCACAAAAAACAAAATTCCTCCTTGCGCGATCACAGCGACAACCTGTACATACCGCTCGCAGCCCCGGGAGGAATTTTGACGCTCTTCTCTTCCGCCGGCGTTCTCCTCGCACGGCTGAATCTCCAAGTCTTCCGCATCGCAGTCCGTGTATTCAACAGGGAAAAGACAGAAAGAAAATATACGTTCGTACTGCGTGTGTTCCATGTGTCAATTATACACTTTAACAAAATATGCAGTCAATGGCGTTGCAAAAAAATCTAAAATTTAAAATCGTGCAACGCCTTAAATTGTGATGTTTTTATGCATTTTCCTATTTTGCAAAATTACATCGATTTGTTAACCGTAATACAAAACAGCAGCGAGAGTTCTTATTAAAAAATATATTTACTTTTTTGCTTTTATGATATTTCATTTGCCGTAAGTGTAGATTTCAAGCAAAGTTTTTTTACAACAAGAAAATCGAAAAACCTTCGGTGTGAGAGGATCCTATTGTTGACGCATAAATTAGATAAATTTTGTTTATCTGCATAAATCGGCAGTTTTTATTTTTGGTGAGGTTATATGCCGCAAAACTATAACGCTTCAGAAAATTTATTCCGATTAAATGAAAACAGTAGATTTTACTGTTTTGATATGATATACTTGCACTTGAGTGATTTTTTTGTTTGTAGTGAAGTTGCTGCATTGCAATTTTGCGGAGGGTGGGATTTTTATGAACCTTTTGCATATGAAATACGCTGTTGAGATAGCGGAAACCAATTCACTTAATAAGGCTGCTGAACGGCTTTATGTCGGGCAATCCGCGTTAAGCCGTGCGGTAAAAGAACTTGAAACGAGTCTTGGTGTTACGCTTTTTGAGAGAAGCGCAAAGGGAATGATTCCTACTTCGAACGGAGAATTGTTTCTCGGTTATGCTCGCAGTGTTCTTAAGCAAGTCGAAAATATCGAAAATGTATTTAAGAAAAAAACTAACGTAAAACTGAAGTTTTCGCTTTCGGCTCCGCGTTCAAGCTACATTTGCGATGCTTTTTCCGAGTTTTCAAAGATTCTTCCCGCTTACGGGAACATTGATGCATTTTACCATGAAACAAATTCAACGGACACCGTAAAAGATGTAGTGCAGGATGACTTTCGCTTGGGTATAGTTCGCTACGCGGGTGAATTCGACAGGTTTTATAAATCAATGCTTGAAGAAAAAGGACTTGCGTACGAATTTGTTTGTGAATTCAGCTACATTCTCTTGGTCAGTGTAAAAAGTCCTCTTGCGCAAAAAAGCAATATTTCTTTTGAGGATTTCAAAAACTGTACCGAGATTGTGTACGGCGATCCGTTTGTTCCGTCATTGCCGTACGCGGAGTCGAAGAAGAATCTCAAAAGCGATGATGCGGGGTGCCGCATTTATGTTTTTGAACGTGCAAGCCAGTTCGAACTGTTGTCCTCAAACACCGACACTTTTATGTGGGTGCCGCCTGTTCCGGAAAAAGTTTTGTCGCGGTACGGATTGTGCCAGCTGATGTGCGATGCCAACGGGCAATTGTACAAAGATGTCCTGATTCGCAAAAAAGAATATGTTCTTACTGATTTTGACAAAAAATTTATAGAAATGCTTGTTACGGCAAAACGTGATTTGTTTGGCCGATGAAAATGAATTTACTCTTAAGGGGGGTAACAAATGAATTTTGACAGAATAATTGCCGTAAGAAACGATAAAACGGTTTACCGTGATTCCGACCGCTGTTTGAAAGTATATAATGACGGTTATTCAAAAGCTATAGTTTTGAATGAAGCCTTAAACCAAGCGCGTCTTGAGGAAACGCAACTCAACGTGCCTAAAGTTCTTGAGGTTGTAATGATAGACGGGAAGTGGGCATTTGTTTCGGAATATATCAAAGGCAAAACGCTTGCGCAAATGATAAAGGATGAGCCGGAACGCAAAAATGAATTTATTTCCATGCTTGCGGACTTGCAAATCGAAACTCAGCATACGATTTGTCCCGGATTGATGTCGCTGAAAGAAAAAATGGTAAGGAGTATATGTCAAACTGACCTTGTCGCCACAATGAGGTATGACCTTCATATGCGGCTTGAAGCCATGCACAGGGACAATAAAGTCTGTCACTGCGATTTTGAACCGTCGAACATAATCATAAGTGAAGACGGCAAACCGTATATTATCGACTGGTCGCACGCCGCGCAAGGCGATCCGTCGGCGGATACCGCAAGAACGTATTTGCGTTTTTGCCTTGAGGGCGATACCGACGGGGCGGAGTATTACCTTGAAACATATTGTGAAAAAAGCGGTGTTCGAAAAGAGCAGATACAAAAATGGATACCGCTTGTTGCAGCCGCTCAAAGTGTGAGAGGAAACGCTGCCGAGCGCGAAACGCTTTATAAATGGATTGATTTTTAAGGAGGAAAAAAACATGAAAATTACTGTATGCATCGGTTCGTCCTGTCATATAAAAGGTTCACGACAGGTGGTTGAATCGTTTCAGACTCTGATTCGCGAATACGGTCTCAGTGATAAGGTCGAGCTCGCGGGAACTTTTTGCATGGGACAGTGCGACAAGGGTGTATGTGTAACACTTGATGACGAATTCTTCTCGGTGTCGCCCGATACCGCGAAAGAATTTTTCGTCGAAAACGTTCTTTCGAAGGTGATGAGATGATAGTGCAGATATGTGTCGGTTCGTCGTGTCACCTCAGGGGGTCGGAGGAGCTTGTCGAGCTTTTTCAGGACGCGATAGAAAAAAACGGTCTTGGGAACGAAATAACTCTCGCAGGCAGTTTTTGCACCGGCAGATGTAACCGTGAGGGGGTCACGGTGGCAGTTGATGATGACGTTTTTACGGGTGTTACACCCGACAAATTTGAAATTTTTTTCACGGAAAACATACTTAAAAAGTTCAGATAAAATCGGGAGTTGATTTTAATGGAATGTCTGACATTGAAAAAATCAAATTGCAAAAACTGCTATAAATGTATACGTCACTGTCCCGTTAAAGCGATACGTTTTTCCGGGAATCAGGCATACATAATCGGTAATGAATGTATTATGTGCGGACACTGTTTCGTCGTATGTCCGCAAGATGCAAAGCAAATAGTGGATGAAACGGAAAAAGTTAAGGTTCTTCTGCAGTCGGGCGATCCGGTTATCGTGAGCATGGCGCCGTCTTTCGTCGCAAACTATGAGGGAATAGGAATCGAAACAATGCGCGATGCTGTCAAGAAGCTCGGTTTTTATGACGCGGAAGAAACCGCAATAGGTGCTACGGTTGTCAAAAAAGAATATGAGAGAATGCTTGCGGACGGTTCGCGCGATATTCTCATATCGTCCTGTTGTCATTCGGTCAATCTTCTTATCCAGAAATATTTCCCCGATGTGCTGCCTTATCTTGCCGATGTTATGTCACCGATGCAAGCGCATTGCAAGGACATAAAAAGGAGATACCCGAACGCCAAGACGGTGTTTGTCGGTCCGTGCGTTGCAAAAAAAGATGAAGCTCAGTATTACGAGGGCATTGTCGATGCGGTGCTGACATTCGATGAACTTACCGCATGGTTTAAGGCTGAAAACATTACATTCGAGCAAAAAGAAGACAGCGGCAGCAGGGGACTTACAAGGTTTTTCCCAACCACAGGGGGAATACTTAAAACCTTTACAGAGGCATCCGCCGATTATACATATATGGCTATTGACGGCACAGATAACTGTATTGCGGCATTGAGAGATATAGAGGACGGCAAAATACATAAGTGTTTTGTCGAAATGTCCGCCTGCGTGGGCAGTTGTGTCGGCGGTCCCGTAATGGAAAAATTCCATCGTTCTCCTATAAAGGACTACCTCGCTGTTTCGCGATTTGCAAAAGATAACGACTTTGATGTTCGCCAGCCGGAGCAGATTGAAATACAGAAGAATTTCTCCGCTATTGCGAAGAAACTTCAACCTCCGACGGAGATGGAAATTCGGGAAATTCTCCGTCAGATGGGCAAAATCAAGCCGTCCGATGAACTCAATTGCGGTTCGTGCGGATATGACAGCTGCCGCGAAAAGGCGATTGCAATTTACCAGGGCAAGGCGGAAATATCGATGTGCTTGCCCTATCTCAAAGACAGGGCGGAAAGTTTTTCCGACACCATCGTCAGAAATACACCCAACGGTCTTATTGTGCTTAACGAAAAACTTGAGGTGCAGCAGATAAACAAGGCTGCGTTGAAAATAATGAATCTGCGTTTTGCTTCGGACGTACTCGGCGATGGCGTTGTGCGAATTATGGACACGACCGATTTCATCACCGTCCTTAATACGGGTTCGCGTATTGAAGGTAAGCGTGTCTATCTTGCCGAGTATGAAAAATACGTCGAAGAAACTATAGTTTACGATAAGGAATTTCGTTTGCTTATTTGTATTCTTCGCGATGTTACGGAAGAAGAGCTGCAGCGGGAAAAGAAAGAAAATATCAGTCGTCAAACAGTGGAAATTGCTGACAATGTCGTAGATAAGCAGATGCGGATAGTCCAGGAAATAGCATCTCTTCTCGGTGAAACTGCAGCCGAAACAAAAGTGGCGCTTTCAAAACTTAAGGAGTCGATTAGTAATGAATAATCTATGCGCCGACATCGGCTGGAAGAGTATTAACCATGAGGGCGAGCAGCTTTGCGGCGATCATGTCGAAATCGTCGAGCATGACGAAAATTCAACCGTTGTTGTCCTTGCGGACGGGCTCGGCAGCGGAGTAAAAGCAAGTATTCTTTCGACGCTTACATCGAAAATCATATCGACGCTGATGTCGGAGGGAATATCCCTTGAGGAATGCGTTTCGGCAATAGCGGCGACACTTCCTATTTGTTCCGTCAGAGGCGTTGCATATTCAACTTTTACCATTATACATCTTAAAAACAATTCGACGGCGGAGATAATCAGCTATGACAACCCGCCTGTTATAATGCTTCGTGATTTCGTTCGTTTTGATTATCCGAAACAGGAGTTGAATATTGGCGGTAAAAAAATCTACAAAACGGTTATCCAGCTTCGAGAAGATGATATTTTTATTGCAATGAGCGACGGCTGTCCGCATGCGGGAATTGGTACGGCGTTTAATTTCGGTTGGAAAGTTGATGAAATTGCGGATTTCATGCAGTCACTCGCACCTGTCGGATATACGGCGAAAACTCTGTCGACAATGCTTGTTGACGAATGTAACAAACTTTACGGAGAGCATCCCGGCGATGATGCCACGGCATGCGTGGTGAGAATAAGAAAACGCTGTCCCGTGAACATTCTTTTCGGTCCGCCGCGCAATCGTGATGACTGCAACAGGATGATGTCGCTGTTTTTTTCGAAAGAGGGCAAGCATATCGTTTGCGGCGGTACGACGTCTTCAATTGTTTCAAAATACCTCGGTAAACCCGTAAGGGCAAGTTTGAAGTACGAGCGCAGCGATGTTCCGCCGATTGCGGAAATCGAGGGCGTCGATCTTGTTACGGAGGGCGTCATTACCATTAACAAGGTCATTGAGTATGCAAAGGATGCGCTTTCATCCAATGAATTGTACGAAATATGGGGTTATAAACGCGATGGTGCTTCGCTTATTTGCAGACTGCTCTTTGAAGAAGCCACCGACATAAACTTTTATGTCGGCAGAGCTGTTAATCCCGCTCACCAGAACCCCGATCTTCCGATAAATTTTAATATTAAAATGAATCTCGTTGAGGAGCTTTCCGATTGCCTGAAAAAAATGGGCAAACGTATTAAGGTCAGTTATTTTTAAGGAGGTTAACAATGAGAAAATTTGATACAAAGGTACAGTATTTAAAGTACAAGGTTCTGCGCGAAGTGGCGCGGCATGCATGGGATGATACATTGCTCGACAGCATATTTGAAATACCTAAAATTATAGTTCCGGGAAACACTCCGACAATGCGCTGCTGTGTGTACAAGGAACGCGCTATTCTCGGCGACAGGGTCAAGCTTGCAATGGGCGGTAATAAGTCGAATCCGAATGTCATTGAGGTAATTGAAACAGCCTGCGACGAATGCCCGATGGGCGGATATGAGGTTACGAACGCATGTCGCGGATGCCTTGCGCATCGATGTGAGGATGCTTGTCGGTTCGGCGCAATCACATTTGACGAAAACCACGTCGCGCATATAGATAAGACAAAGTGCAAGGAATGCGGCGCATGTTCACGTGTGTGTCCGTATACCGCAATCATAAGCAGAAAACGCCCGTGTGAGAATGCATGCAAAGTTAAAGCAATTGAAATGAATGAGGATCGTTCCGCACGCATTGACAACAGCAAATGTATCAGCTGCGGCGCGTGCGTGTATCAGTGTCCGTTCGGTGCAATAACTGACAAGTCGTACATTCTCGATGTTATCGATATGATTAAAAAAAGCAAAACGGAAAATTATAAGGTTTTTGCCGTTGTCGCGCCGTCGATATCAAGTCAGTTCACTTATGCAAAACTCGGTCAGGTTATAACGGGGCTTAAGAAATTGGGCTTTTATACCGTTATAGAAGCCGCACTCGGTGCGGATATTGTGGCATATTCGGAGTCAAAAGAGCTTGCCGAAAAGGGATTCCTTACAAGTTCATGCTGCCCTGCGTTCGTGAGTTATGTCGAAAAGGCTTTTCCTCAAATGATGCAGTATGTATCACACAATCCGTCGCCTATGACCGCAATCGCAAAGTACATAAAAGAGCACGATGCTCCGTGCAAAGTTGTCTTTATAGGACCGTGCACCGCAAAAAAAGCAGAAGCGCAGAAAGAAGAAGTCAGTCGCTATGTTGATGCGGCAATGACTTTCGAGGAGCTTCAGGCGTTGTTTGACAGTAAGGACATTGACATTATGTCGCTGGAAGAAAGTGTTCTCGACAATGCATCGTATTTCGGACGTATTTTCGCACGCAGCGGCGGACTTTCCGACGCCGTTCGCCAGGGACTTAAAGAACACGGAATTACCGACTTCGAATACAAACCTTTCGCATGCGACGGTATCGAGGCGTGCAAAATGGCACTTCTGAAGAAGAATAAAAATCTGCTTGACGCCAACTTCATCGAGGGCATGGCGTGCGTCGGCGGTTGTATCGGCGGTGCGGGGTGCCTTACGCACGGTGAGAAAAACAAAGCCGAGGTTGATAAATACGGTAAAGAGGCATACGAAAAAACGATTTCAGACGCGATTGCCGTTCTCAAATAAAAGCTCTGTTATCCCGCTTTAATAAAATGAGTATAAAAAACACTGCAGTTCAATACAGTTCTGCAGTGTGTTTTTTTATTAAGTTGAGGCAGTGCGGCGTCAAATATCAAAAAGTGGAGTCGACATATATCTTTCGCCGCCGTCGGGAAGCAGTACAACGATGCGTGCGTGTTTGTCGTTTATGCGTTTTGCAAGCTCTTTCGCGGCGTGGAGAGCGGCGCCCGACGAAATGCCGACGAGCAACCCGTCAGTCTTTGCGACTTCGCGTGCGGCGGTGTACGCCTCTTCGTCAGACACGCGTATTATTTCATCGATAATATCGGTGTTTAATACATTGGGAACAAAACCCGCTCCGATGCCCATAAGACCGTGCGCACCTTTTTGACCGCCGGAAAGAACCGCACTGTTGAGAGGTTCAACGGCGATGATTTTAATGTCTTTTCTGTACGCCTTCAGCACTTCGCCTACTCCGGTAAGCGTACCGCCGGTGCCGACACCCGCGACAAAGTAATTTATTTTCCCGTATGTGTCGCGCAAAATTTCCGGTGCGGTGGTTTTCTTATGTGCGTTTGCGTTTGCCGGATTGCCGAATTGATCCGGTATAAACGCGCCTGCTGTTTCGTTTGCAAGTTCGTTTGCCTTGTCGATAGCTCCCTGCATGCCGTCGGCTGCGGGCGTGAGCACTACTTGAGCACCGAGCATTTTGAGCAGCTTGATGCGTTCGACACTCATGTTATCCGGCATCGTGAGAATAACTTTATATCCCTTTATAGAAGCCGCAAAAGCAAGTCCGACGCCGGTGTTTCCGCTTGTCGGTTCGATTATGTAGCCGCCGGGCGAAAGGACACCGCGTCTTTCCGCGTCCTCTATAAGTTCTTTACCGACTCTGTCTTTGGCACTGCCGAGAGGGTTGAAATACTCGAGCTTTGCCGCTATTTCACTCTCTATGCCGTGTTTTTTGCAATATCCTCCGAGTGAGAGCATCGGAGTGTTTCCGACGAGTTGCGTAAGGTCTGTCGCTATTCTGCCGTCTTTGTCAAGTCCTATTCCGAGTTTAAATTCACTGTTCATCTGTTTTCACCTTATAGTTTAAAATCTTCATCACTGAATGCTGCAAGACGGGCGGGTTTTCGCGGCTCGCGTTTCAGCGGATCATACTTGAATTTTTTACAGCTGCTGTCTTTATCCGGCATTCCGCAGTGAGGGCAAAGTACGTTTTCATCATCCGGAGCAGGTCTGCCGTATGCGCAGTATTTGCATTTCGGTTCAATATCGCCGAGTATCTTGTTTTTCATATTTCGACCCCATTCGTTTTATAGGTATGATTTTATACCTTTTTTACCGTTAAGTCAATATTAAACAGCACTGTTGCGAAAACGTATTCCGCCTTCAAGGCATGAAGAAATCAGCATAAGAGTCATTCCGAACAAAAGAACGCCGCCGGAAAACGAATTTGAAAAAAGACGGCATGTATATGTATATATTTTTGTCACGGGAAAAGAGAGGCGGAATATGCTTACCGTCGCAAATTCAAAAAAGGCCGCAAGCAGTCCTGTTGCTAATCTGCACAAAATAAATGTGCGCACTTTTATGCCGAGAGCTTTAATATCCGGCAGCAGCTGCATTGCAACGCTTACTCCGCCGAATCCGCAAAGAAACGCGGCGGCAATGATATTATTTCTTTCGGACGCAAACTGTACGCCTGCTGTTACTTCCGCGATATACCTGACAGATGCGGCTGCATTTGTCGGCAGGCATGCGCTTAAAAGTGCGGTTGCGGAGGAGAATACAATTATGTATGAGCAAACCGAAAGAACCGAAGACGTGCTTTTTTCCACTGCGGAAAGAAACGCATCGGACAGTGTTGAACTCTCGTTTTTTGCCTCGCTTATTGCTGTTATGTTTCCGAATATAACTTTCAGAATAAGTCCCATGACAGTGTTTGCCGCAAGACAGGCGAAAAACAGCGTCGCCCCGGCGGTGATTGATGAAAAAAACGCTCCGCAAACGGATATTGTAAAAGACAACCCCGGACTGACTGCAGCAAGGCATATTCTTTTTGCTTCGTCTGTCGAAAGAAGACTCTTCGAATGCATGAACCGTGCGTTTTTTACTCCGACAGGGTAGCCGCCCGTCAGACCGAACAGCAGACATACCGCACCGTTTCCCGATAAACCGAAAAAAACTTTTGATACTGCGGACAGCGCACGCATAAAAAACGGCGGGAATCCGTACATAAGAAGCGTGTTGCTGATAACCATGACGGGGAACACGGACGGTATTATAACTTTAGCGCAAAGTGACAGTGAGTTGTTTGCGCCGCTTTTTATTTGTGCCGAAAAAACAAATGTCATCACATATGCCGTGAGCAGCACGAGAGTTTCGGCAAATGCCCTCATGCCGTGAACGGCGTTTTTTCTTGAGTATGTCATACTGTATTATATTTGTTCGCGGACGGCGGAATAACCTCGGCTGCAAAATTTACCCGCCCGCGAATTTTCGTGCGGTGTTTGATTAGTGATAACACAGTGGATTTAAGCATAGAATATCACAAAGGTTCGGTGATGCAGATGGGTAAAAAAGAAAGTAAAAAAAAGATTCGCGAGAAGCTACGAGCTGCTGTCGATAAGGCAGTCGGCGCAGCCGAACTTGATACAGCGCGGTCATTTTTTATGACGGTAACTGCAGCGGACGGCGTGTCAATCGCCGGCAGGCTGAATATAACCGATTACTCCGACGAGGAAATTCGCATTGACTGCGATGGTATCGTTCTTGTCATGCGAGGTTCACACTTCGCGCTGTCGGATTATTCGACAAAAAACACGTCTGTGGCAGGGATTGTCGACGCGATTATTTTTGAGCGCGGGGGAACGGAATAATGTACATACTGTTTGATAATATATCTGACTTTATCAAAGGCAAAATTACATTTGAGGCTGCGAACGGTTTTTACGGAATATTTCTTGAAAACTGTCACCGAAAGAATATTGTTTTGAGAAACATAAAGACGGAAAACAATTTGTTTACGGGAGAAACGTGCAAACGTTTTTTTAAATCACTTATTTTGGCGGCGGAAGAAAGCGGTGTTGACCTCAAAGTAACAAAACGCGCAGGTCTGCCTTTTGTGATGACACGGTATCGCCGCCGTTACGGTGTCGCCGCAGGACTTTTGCTGTCGTTGTTTATGATTCTCTATTTTTCTTCGGTATTGTGGAGCGTGGACATTAACGGAGTTGACAAAAACGACATGTATCTTGTGCGCGCCGTGCTTGAGGAATGCGGTGTCAGCGTGGGAACTCCGCTTCGCAGGATAAACAAGGATGAAGCCGAGGATAAACTTAACACGTTAAGCCCCAATGTGCAGCGTTCGTCCGTAAATATAGCGGGCAACAGGGCGTACGTCGAAATATTCGAAAGGGAAGTGCAGACCGGCACGGACGATGATTTTCTATATTCAGATATCGTTGCGGCAGCCGATGGGGAAGTGCTGAAAGCTGATATTTTTCAGGGACAGGGTGTTGTAAAAGACGGTCAAACCGTCAGGAAAGGCGATGTGCTTGTAAAAGGTGAAGTTACGATGAAAGAAGACAAAATCCGTTATACGGAAAGCAAGGCGCGGATTATAGCGAGAACCGAAAACGGCATAAGTGTAAGCAGTGCAAAAAAGCTCTATGTCGACGCCGTAAAAGAACACGAAAATTTCTATTCGATTTGTTTCTTCGGTTTTTCCGTGCCTGTAACCCAAGGGGCGAAAGCCGAATTGACAGCCGTCAATGAATACATGTTAAAAACGGAAGATACCGTTTTCCCTGTGGGCATTGCACGAAGCACCGCCCTGTATACCGAAAAGCGCGATATAGTTCTGTCCGACAACGCCGCTATTTTGATGTGCGCAGCGGATTTTGCCGCAGCGGTGCATGACAAATTCAGTGTCGAAAATATTGTATCGGTAAATACGAGCCTGAAAAACGGCGCGTCCGTAGTAATGGAAGCGAATATTGTGTGCGAAGAAGATATTTGCGAATCGGTAAAGCACAAAGAAGCGGAATAACTTTAACTGTACAGATGTTTGTTTTTTATATAAAACGCAACGGACTGTGACGAAGAATCGCCGCAGTCCGTTTGTTTTCGTCCTGTTTTTTTAGCTGACGGGAGTTAAACCCCGCCGCCCGTCAGCGTCCCTTTTCGGCGTTTTTCGCCCTTTTCGTCTTGACCCCCGTCAGCAAGAGAAGCACCTCAAAAGACGAAAATTGCTCGAAAATTAACTGCTGTCGGGTGCAAAGCGGTTTTGCCTGAGCCGATTTATATCGGGCAAGGCAAAGCCCGAAGCGAATACTTGACGTATTTGCGAGGGTTTTAACGCAG
>CAVKLD010000062.1:0-11940 GCA_963657065.1 bacterium | reverse complement strand
GGATCTTACCTATAAGGCTTGGGATTACGCCGAACGCGACCGCAATCCCGTTATGATTTTGATGGACGGTTGTCTTGGTTCTATTATGGAGCAGGTCGAACTGCCGGAAATGAAAGAACCCGACAGAACTCCCACCGACAAATGGAGTCTTAACCGTCCCGCGGATTCGACGCGCGGCGACAGGGTGCTTACACCGTATTTCCCCGAAGCTCTGCTTGAGATGCAAAACAAGTCGCGTGCGAAGATGTATGAACGCTGGGCGATGAATGACGTTCAGGTCGAGGAGTTTATGCTCGACGACGCCGAATTTGTCATTGTCGCGTACGGCATCGCTTCGAGAAGCGCAAAAGAAGCAATTATAAATCTTCGCAAAGAGGGATACAAGCTCGGCATGATTCGCCCGATAACGGTGAATCCGTTCCCGCGCGAGAGTTTTGAAAAGCTAGACTATTCACGCGTGAAAGGTTTTATAGACATCGAGCTTGCAATTCCCGCGCAGATGCATGACGATATAGAACTTCAGGTGAAAGGACGCGCGCCGATTTACGAATGCTGCCGTTCGGGCGGTATCCTGTTTGATGATGACGGCATTTACGCCGCCGTTAAGAATATTTGCGACGGAGGTGCAAAATAATGGCTGTGTACAAAAGACCGGATACATTAAAAAAGACGTCGAGCGGATTTTGCCCCGGCTGCATGCACTCGCTTGCGACAAAACTTATCGCGGAAGTTGTCGATGAAATGGGGCAGCACAAAAACTGCGTCCATATCGTCCCCGTCGGATGCGCGACGCTCAACCTCGTTTACTGGGGCGGCGATGTTCTCGGCGCGGCTCACGGACGCGCTCCCGCCGTTGCGACGGGATTTAAGAGAAGCAACCCCGACAGGCTTGTCTTCGCGTATCAGGGCGACGGCGACTGCGCCGCAATAGGACTTGCGGAAATCATGAACGCCGCAAACAGAGGCGAAAACTTCACGGTTATATTCTTCAACAACCAGACTTACGGCATGACCGGCGGTCAGATGGCACCCACCACGCTCATAGGTCAAAAGACTACGACCACACGCGACGGCAGAGATCCCGAAACGACGGGTTATCCTCTGAGAATGTGCGAGCTGCTTGCAACGCTTGAAGCTCCCGCATTTATCGCCAGATATCCGCTGAATACTCCCAAAGGATGCCGCGATGCGAAAAAAGCCATCAGAAAAGGCTTTGACATACAGATGGCGGGCAAGGGATTTTCGTTTATCGAGCTGCTCGGCAACTGTCCCACGAACTGGGGACTTACGCCGCTTCAGACGCTCGACTATATGGAAACGAACACGATTCCGTATTTTGTTCCCGGCGTATACAAAGATAAATTTAAGGACGGGGTGAAATAAAATGAAAAGAACACTCGTTATTTCAGGTTCGGGCGGTCAGGGCGTTATGAGCGCAGGCGTGATGATTGCGCAAACCGCCGTAGACGCCGGCAGCTGTGTTACGTATTTGCCCGAATACGGTCCGGAGCAGCGCGGCGGCAGTGCAAAGTGCACCGTCGTCGTCGACGAAAACGAAATAATTTCTCCTCTCGCGGGTAAGTGCGACACTCTTGTCGTGATGAACGAACAGGCGTACGAAAAGTTTGCAAAGACTCTTCGCGCAGGCGGTATCCTCGTTGCGAACACGAGCCGCGTGGAGCCGGAAACGGAAACCGACGGAATAACCGTTGTCAAAGTGCCTGCCGACGACCTCGCTGTGGAACTGGGCAACATAAAGTGCGCGAATATTATTCTTATCGGCGCGCTTGTCGGATGTGAGGCTGGTATTATTTCGGAAGACGCCATCATGAAGAGTCTTGATAAAAAATTCGCTTCAAAGAAAAAAGAAGTGCTTGAACTTAACCATAAGGCTCTGCGGCTCGGTATCGAGTACGGCAAAAAAGCCATAGGCTGAAAATAAAAATGCAGCTTTCGCATTCCCGAAACGGCGGTGCGGGAGCTGTTTTTTTGCGGCGTGCGGAAGTCTTTTTAAGACTTTACTTAATGCGCGGCGTGTGCTATACTGTTGTCGGGGTTTTGGGCTATGCACGGTTTTCGCCGGTTCGTTTACGTTGCATCCGGCGAATGAGAACGTTATATGCGGTGAAAGAAAAAGACAACAAGGAGGACAAAATGAAACTTACCGAAATAGACAACAACGGAACTCTTCAGGGGTTCATGCTTGTTAAAAGCTGTGACAGAAAGAGTGCGAAAAACGGCTCGGTGTATCTTGATCTCGTTCTCACGGACGGCGACGGGGACGTGGTCGCAAAGATTTGGGATTACAGGGGCACCGCGGCGGAGCAGCCGCAGCCGAACAGCGTCATACGCGTTCGCGGAACGCTCAATATGTTTAACGGTCAGCCGCAGTTTAAGATAGAACGCTACCGCCGGACGCAGCCGGAAGACGGCATAAATATCGCCGATTTTGTGCCGGGCGCGTCTTTTTCGCCGGAGTTTATGTACGGCAGAGTAATTGCGGTTGCCGAATCGTTTAAGGACGAAATGCTTAAAAAACTTGTGCTTGCCGTCCTCGGCGAGTACAGGGACAGGATAATCGAACTTCCCGGCGCTTTCAAACTGCACCATGCCGTTCGCGGCGGACTGCTCATGCACGTTCTCGGCATTTGTTCGATTGCCGAAGCAGTCGCAAGCGTTTATCCTTCGGTCGACAGGGACCTGCTGCTTGCCGGAGCGGTTTTGCATGACATCGCAAAGTCCGAAGAATTCAGCGTCGCGCCGACGGGACTCGTTGACGGTTACACCGTCGAGGGGACTCTTATCGGTCATCTCGTCAAGGGCGCGGTTATAATCGATGAAATAGGAAAGCGCAACGGCATAGACGGCGAAACGCTGATGCTTGTCGAGCACATGCTCATTTCGCATCACGGTCAACCCGAGTTCGGCGCGGCGGTGCGGCCGCTTTTTCTTGAAGCCGAAATACTGTCGGTCCTTGACAGCCTTGACGCTAACATTTACGAAATCGAGGGCGCGGTAAAAGATACCCCTGTCGGTGAATTTTCATCGCGCATGTGGGCGCTTAACGACAGAAAATTCTACAACCACGGAAGAAAAGACGTTTCGACGGATATAGAGCTTAAGTAAGACAGATACGGAGAAAAAAATGGAAAACTGGACAGAAATAAAAATCACCGTAGACGCGGACAGAGTTGACGAAGCGGGAAACATCGCGACAATGACCGTTCCGTACGGTATTTACATCGAAGATTACAGAAATCTTGAGGAAGAAGCGAAAGAAATCGCAAAAATCGACCTGATAGACGAGGATCTTCTCAAAAAAGACAGGACAAAAGGGATTGTGCATATCTATATTTCCCCGGAAGAAAATCCGCAGGAGGCGGTTTCTTTCATTGAAGAAAGACTGGCAGCCGACGGTATCGTGTACAACACCGAGCTTCTGAACTGTGCGCGGGAGGACTGGGAGAACAACTGGAAAAAGTATTTCAAGCCTATCGGCGTCGGCGAAAAACTTCTTATCCGTCCCGCATGGATCGATGACTATGATGCCGGCGGCAGGGCAGTTCTTACGCTTGAGCCGGGCGTCGCTTTCGGCACGGGTACGCATGAAACGACCCGTCTTTGCATGGAATCTCTTGAAAAGCATGTGTTCGACGGCTGCGAGATGCTCGACGTCGGATGCGGCAGCGGTATTTTGAGCGTGGCGGGAATGCTCCTCGGCGCAAAAAACGTAACCGGAGTGGATATCGATCGTCTTGCGGTAAAAGTCGCAGTCGAAAACGGGAAAATGAACGGTTTTACCGCGCCGGAGTTTAATATGCTCCACGGCGATTTGACCGATAAAATTTCGGGTAAATACGATGTCGTGACAGCCAACATCGTTGCCGACGCAATAATAAAGCTCACACCTGCGGTAAAGGCGTTTCTGAAAGACGACGCGGTCTATATCGTTTCCGGAATCATTGACACGCGCGAAGATGACGTTCTGCCCGTTCTTGCGGAGAACGGTTTTACGATTATCGAGCGGCGCACCGAGGGCGGTTGGGTCTGTTTTGCGTGCAGGCTTTCATAAAATCGAACTCATGTTGAAAAATTATCCGTCCTTTCGGGCGGATTTATTTTTTTTGACGTCCGTCATCGACATATTTTACGCCCTGCCGAAAATATAATATAGAGAGGCGGCGGATTTTATTCGGATTCGGCGATTATGCACTTCGGGAGATGCGGTAATGAAACAGGTAATTTATGTGGATGTGCTTATTGCACTCAACACGGTTGTAACATTCATAATGCTGCTGACGACGGCGGCTGTGGCGGGTGTGAAAAACAATGTCGGCAGGCTTCTGGTCGGTGCGGTTACAGGCGGACTTTTTTCTCTTGTGCTGCTTGCACCGGATATGTCGATGATGTGTGTGCTGCTCACAAAAACGGCGATGGCGGTGTCGCTCGTGTGCATCTCGTTCAGAATACGCGACTTAAGGCGGTTTGCCGTCTGCATGGTATTGTTTGTCGGTACGAATCTTTTCTACGCGGGAGTAATGTACGGAATAGATTGTATTTTTTCTCCGCGTTTTATCAGTACGAAAAACGGTTTTACATATTTCAATATAGGCGCGGCGGGGATAATTGTGCTGTGCTGCGCGGTTTACGTCATTGTCAGATTTATACGCGCATATGTAATTCCCGACAGCCGAAAACCGCATGTTTATAACATTGAGATAACGGTCGGCGGTCGGTCGGTATATACAAAGGCTCTGCTTGATACGGGGAATACCGTTAAGGATTTTTGCGGCGGAGATGTGATTATAGTCGGTGCAGCCGTCGCGAACAAACTGACCCGATGTCCGCCGGAAACTTTTGACGCATTCGATCCGGACTGCCTTAATTTTTTGAGGGAACGCGGTTTTTCGGTCCGCCTGCTGCCGGTGGATGTTCTCGGCGGACAGAAAATGCTCGTCGCATTTACTGCGGACAAAGCCGTGATAGAAGCCGATGCCGGCGACGGAGTTATTCTCAAACCGTGCATCGCGGTTGCCGGGGAGAGTTTCGATACACTGGAATACGACGCGCTGCTCGCGCAAAGCGCAATATGTTAAAAGGAGAAAAGACATGAAGACAGCACCGAAAAAACGCGGAATAAAAGGACTGCTGATATTTGTCAGACAGAAACTGAATATCGGCAAAAAATCCGAACGAAACACTTTGTTTTTCTTAAACGGCGTTCCCGCACTCCCGCCGCCGCTGAAAAAGCAGGAGGAAGAAGATTGTTTCGCACGCATAACCGCCGGCGACGAATCCGCGAGAGAGGAACTGATAGTGCACAATCTGCGGCTCGTCGTTTACATTGCCAAAAAATTCGAAAATTCAAATGTTCCGCTTGAGGATCTCATTTCGATAGGCACGATAGGACTCATAAAAGCGGTCAAAACTTTCCGTCCGGATAAGAACATCAAACTCGCCACGTATGCCAGCCGCTGTGTTGACAATGAGATATTGATGTACCTGCGCAAAATAAGCGGCGTGAAAGGCGAGATATCGCTCGATGAACCGCTCAATACGGATTGGGACGGCAACGAGCTGCTTCTCGGCGACGTGCTCAAAACTTTTGACGACTCCGTAAGCGTTGATATCGAAACCGAAGATGAGATACGTATTTTGACGGAATGCATTTGTTTGCTGCCCGAGCGAGAGAGAGAAATTATATGTATGCGCTTCGGATTGTGCGGAAAAAGGGAATGCACTCAGAAAGAAGTTGCAGAACATTTCGGAATATCGCAAAGTTATATTTCCCGTATCGAAAAACGAATTATCGAAAAGTTAAAAGATTCTATTGAACGGGCTAATGCAATATAGGCAAAAGCAACAAAAAAGCGGTTGAAACAACAATTTTAAAATTTAGCGGTTGACAAATTTCTGCCGATGTAGTAAAATACATGCGTTATATGTCGGAACAGTAATTCGATACCGAAATAATAAAACAGAGGGTGCAGAGATGCATGCTGCGTGGTTCGGTTCACGGCATCGGTGCATTCGTTCTTTGCTTTTTTATTTGTCCGACATTGGTACATTTTTTTGTGCTGTTTCGCCGTGAACAGTACGAAACACAAGCGGAAATTTTTCGCTCAAAACGGTAATTACGGGAGTCATGAATGAATTGTAACCCGTAAAATATAAACAAAAAGAAGGAATTAAGTAATGAAAACTATGGCAAAGAAACCTCTCGGTCTTTTGTTGGCTGTCGTCATGCTTGTGTCGAGCATTCCTGTAATCGCTCTTTCTGCATCCGGTAATCTTGTAACCGGCAGCACCGATTCCGCAAACGTCACCGACGATGGCGTTGCGACCTCCGACGATGCAACTCCCACGAACGATGCAAATCCCACGGATGATGCAAATCCCACAGATGATGCGAATCCCACGGATGACAAGTCTGCTTTCGAAAAGATTAAGGACGTTGAAGTCGCAGGCAAGTTCGTCATGAAGAACGACTTTGCTACGGTTAAGCCCGGTTTTACTGTTGAAGAGCTTATCGCTCTCTTTGCCGCAAAAGGCTACACCGCAGTGGTTTATCAGAATGATGAAGCGGCTGCAGGTGCGGTTGCAACGGGAATGATCCTTGTAGTTGACGGTATCACGGAAGACAGCTTTGAACTCGTAACTATAGGCGACGTTAACGGTGACGCTTATGCTACCGTAAAAGATGCACGCGCTGCTCTTCGCGCAGCAGTTAAACTTGAGTCTCTCGCAGGCGCAAAGAAAGCTGCAGCATCGATTGAGCATGATATTGAAGCTGATGTTTCCGTAAAGGACGCTCGCAGCATCCTTCGTGCCGCAGTAGAGCTTGAAAATCCTGCTGATTGGCTCAAGGTAACTGAATAAGATAACCGAACTTAAATAGGGATTGCCGTATTCAAGTGCAGGGATTTGTCCTGTGCTTGATGCGGCATTCTTTATTTATTACAATATTTTAACCTTAATCTGTGAAAATCTTCTTGTAAATAATTGTACGCTTTGCTATAATTAGATGAAGTATATTAAAAACAGGAGGCATAGCATGATATATTTGTTTCTTGCCGATGGCTTTGAAGAAACTGAAGCGTTGGTCACTCTTGATCTTATGCGCCGCGCCGGCATTGATGCCGTGTCGGTGGGAGTGAGCGCAAAGAATGTGCGCGGTGCGCACGGGATACCGGTTGAAGCCGATGTCGATATATCCGAGATATCGCTTGATAAGTGTGACGGCGTGGTGCTGCCCGGCGGAATGCCCGGAACGAAAAATCTCTATGCCTGCGAAAAGGTAAGAGAAGCGGTGACATATTGTTTCGGAAAGAGTGAAATGACGGCTGCGATTTGCGCCGCTCCGCTTATTCTCGGAAGACTCGGCATTTTGAACGGCAAACGCGCCGTATGCTTTCCCGGTTTTGAGGGCGAGCTTTCGGGTGCGGTTCTCTGTACTTCCTGTGTTGAACGGGACGGCTCTGTTATTACGGCAAAAGGCGCAGGCGCGGTTTTCGAATTTTCGCATGCCGTTATTTCGCTTTTGAAAGATAAATCCGTCGCGGATAAAGTTCTTGCCGATATTCAGTTTGCAGGGGATGCCGACAGATAAATTAAAGAAAGGCGGGCGCATTGCCCGAATTTGACCGATGGATGATCAAAACAAACGTCCCGAAGACGGTCGGGACGCATATGACCTTTTAAGCCGCAATTTTAATCTGTTTAATTCTTCTTCGCACGAAACGGCGGAGGATGACGTGAAAAACAGCGGTGAAATTTATTTTTCAGCAAACAGCGACACAAGAGAAAACCGACCGTCCGGCGTTTCAAACCGACGCGGCAATGCGGCGATGCCCGAAGACGATTTGTACACGAGAATAATAAATTCGCATCAGGCTGACCGCAGTGCGGCTCGACCCGGTTCCCAATCTGCCGCTTCTTCGCAAAACTCAACAGTCCGCAGCTCTTCCGCCGGCGGTTATGCATCGAATACGGGCAGAAATACTGCCGGTGCGTATAAAAATTCGGGTGCTGCAGGCGGCAACGCCGCCAGAACGGCTGCAGCGGGAAACGTAAAAAAGAAGAAAAAAGCCTCAAAGAAAAAGAAACGCAGACAATCAAACGTTGCTCTTACCTGCGGCGTTATTATGTTCGTCATAATCGCTGCCATGTTGGTTCGCATTCCGATTATGGGCTGTATCAATGATATCCTTGCGATAAATGCCGATACTACGCAGATTCGCGTTGTGATTACCGACAACATGGATGTCGACGATGTGATAAATCTGCTCGGAAAAAAGAAACTCATTAACAGTACAGGCTTTTGCAAACTTGCCGCGCGATTTTTGAACTATGACAAAAAAAGCGATAATACGTTGCGTGAGTACCACGCGGGCGAATATAATCTAAGCTCAAGCATGGGACTTGAGGGAATGCTCAACGAGATTCTTGCAGCAGGTTCTACCGATTCTACCGTTAAACTCACATTCCCCGAGGGGTACACTGTGAGCCAGATTGTGGCAAAACTGTCATCAAACGGTGTTTGTTCGACGGCTGAATTTTACGCTGCAATGAACGACAGCGAACTGCTCAAAGAATACGATTGCCTTGCCGATATAACCGACGCCGACTTGAGATACAAGCTGCTTGAGGGATACATGTACCCCGATACGTACGAGTTTTATATAGACGAAACTCCCAAAAGTGTTGTAAAACGTTTCCTTGACAACTTCCAGAGCAAGTGGGACGATATGTTTGCCGAAAAAGCAAAAAAGAGCAGTTATTCAATCGATGAGATTCTTACCGTCGCATCGATAATCGAACGTGAAGCAAGTAATTCGGAACAGATGGCGGCGATTGCGTCAGTTATCTACAATCGTCTTAGCTCGTCTTCGTTCCCCTGCATCAACTGCGATTCCACGGCGAAATATATACAGACATATGAGGAAGAATTGACTGCGAAAGGCACGTATACAAACTTCCTGAAATCATATGACACCTACCAGAAAACCGGACTTCCGGTAGGACCTATCTGTAACCCCGGCAAACAGGCAATAAACGCCGCGCTTTCTCCCGACTCCACGAGTTATTACTATTTCCTGCATGACAGCGAGGGCAAACTCTATCTTGCATCAACGCAGAGTGAGCACGAACGCAACAAGCAGACAGCCGGAATCGAGTAATTCATAAAATGTTTACAAAAAATTTTTAATTCGGCACATTGTTTCGTGTATCATAACTTGTTGGATAAAATTTGATTTGAGATAAGAAAGGAAACGTATTATGAAAGTTTTTATGATAGGCGGAACCGGACTCCTCGGTTCGGCAGCCGCACAGATGTTTATCGATCGCGGGCATTCCGTTAAGTCGATGGCTCTTCCGCCTCTTCCTCAAGGTGCTCCGATTCCGGAGGAAATGGAAATTGTTTGGGGAAATTATATAGAAAAAACGGACGACGAACTTCTTGCGCTCATGTCCGATTGCGATACGTTTGTTTTTGCCGCAGGCGTTGACGAGCGCGTTGAATTTCCCGCTCCGGTCTACGAGGCATACAGGAAGTACAATATCGAACCCGTTCGCCGTTTCCTTACTCTTGCAAAAAAATGCGGCATTAAAAATTGTGTGATTCTCGGTTCTTACTTCTCGTATTTTGCAAAAGTCTGCCCCGATATGAAACTTACCGAGTGGCATCCTTACATCAGAAGCCGTATCGAGCAGGAAGAAGTCGCGCTGAGTTTTGCGGACGGCGACATGAACGTTGCGATTCTCGAACTGCCTTATATCTTCGGAACTCAGCCCGGAAGAAAACCCGTTTGGGTAATTCTCATCGAGCAGATAACGAACATGGACAAGAGCGGTCATGTTACGATGTATCCGAAGGGCGGCACGACGATGGTAACCGTTCGCCAGGTGGCGCAGTCCATTGTGGGCGCAGCGGAGAAAAACAAGGGCGGCAACGCTTATCCTATCGGATACTACAACCTTACGTGGGATGATTTCCTTAAAATCGTGCATGAAGCGATGGGTACGCCTAACAGAAAGATTATCCATATCGCCAAGTGGATGTTCCGTCTTTTCGGTCACACAATGATGAAAAAGTATGCCGAGAGGAACGTTGAACCCGGCATAAACGCCGTTGAGCTTGCGGAAATTATGTGCATGAATACATTCATCGATAAAAAATGGGCTGTTTCGCTCGGCGTCACTGAGGACGATATCAAGAACGCTATTTTTGACTCCGTCAAGCTCTCCGTCGATGCATTCACCGGCGCACAGCAGCTTGTTGAAATGAAAGGCGAATAATCCGTTTGACAAGTCCGCGGAAAAAGTATACAATCATGGGGAACTGCCTCTTTCGGTCGTTCTCCATTTTTTTATTCGGAGTTTAAATATGGTTGATGATTCTTTCTGCTGCCCCGTCGCAAAAAAATGCGGCGGTTGTCAGCTCACAAATATGTCTTATGAGAAACAACTCTCGTTCAAACAGGCAAAAGTTATAAAGCTGATGGGGCGTTTCGGTCATGTCAATGAAATAATCGGCATGGAAAATCCCTATCATTACAGAAACAAAGTGCAAGCGGCGTTCGGAGTTACGCGCGGCGGGCAGATTATCTCGGGAGTGTATCAGTCCGGCACGCACAAAATCGTAAAAACCGAGTCCTGCCTTACCGAGGACAAAAAAGCGGACGAGATAATAGTTTTCATCCGCTCGCTGATTCGCTCGTTTAAGCTGTCCGTTTACAACGAGAACACGGGCAGGGGATTTTTGCGGCACGTGCTCGTAAAACGCGCGTTCGGAACGGGGGAGATTATGGTCGTGCTCGTTACGGGCAAAGAGCCGTTTAAGTCGAAAAATGATTTTATACGGACTCTCCTGAAGCGTTTCCCCGATATTTCGACAATCGTGCAGAGCGTGAACAACAGATTCACAAGCCTTGTTCTCGGCGAAACCGAAAACATTCTGTACGGCAGCGGATACATAACCGATGTCCTCATGGGCAAAAAGTTCAGAATATCCGCACGGTCTTTTTATCAGATAAATTACGCAGGTACGGAGATTCTCTACGGTAAAGCGCTTGATTTTGCGCAGCTTACCGGGACGGAGCGCGTCATGGACGCGTATTCGGGCGTCGGCACTATAGGTATCCTTGCCGCAGATAAGGCGGGAGAAGTCATATCGGTTGAGATGAATCTCGACGCGGTGCGCGACGCAAGAGTCAACGCATCAATCAACGGGGTAAAAAATATCAGATTTTTTTGCGCCGATGCTTCGGACTTTTTGCGTGAAATGACCGCCGCCGGAGAGAAAATCGACGTTGTCATCATGGATCCGCCGCGCTCCGGAAGTACGCCTGTTTTTCTGCAAAGCGTCATAGCCTCAAACGCTCAGAAAATCGTGTACGTTTCATGCAATCCCGAAACGCTGGCGCGTGACGTCGCACTCTTAACGCGAAACTGCTACAAAATCAGCAAAATTCAACCCGTGGATATGTTCCCGCATACAAATCATGTGGAGACGGTAGTATTGATGTCAAAAGTGAACCCTAAGAAGTAAAAATAATGTAGTAAATAAAAGGCTTTTCAGAGAGCTATCGTTATTGAGTACGATTGGCTGCTGGAAAGCCTTTATTTTTATGCTCGGAAATGGCTGTGTGGGAACTGGTCCATAAGACAAGGTTGACACTAGGAGATAGATAACAAGAAAAAATGAACCCTGGGGTTCACCCTATAACGATTGTATATAAGGCGATAAAGAGAAAAATTAATGATTTACAAACTTTGGTATGCAAATACCAAAATATATTGACAACAAACTTGTATAGTGATATAGTATCGTTAGAAGGTTTAGAATATCTAACGGTAGGAGGAGCTGCTCATGAAAAAGAATGATAAAAGAATCGATAGAGTGTATTCCTTCTTTAATGCTATAAGAGGGAATAATAC
>CAVKLD010000061.1:0-12503 GCA_963657065.1 bacterium | reverse complement strand
GTATATAACCTCCGTGTGAATACTTAATTATTTGTAGGGAATAAGACGCTTAATCTGCTTGCAATTGGTTTTATCGGCAACAGCGGTCTTACGAAGATTTCTTTTTCTCTTTGTTGACTTTTTGTTAAGTATGTGCGATTTGTAAGCATGACCGCGAATGGGTTTGCCGTTCTTGGAGAGCTTAAAACGTTTTTTCGCGCCGGAATTCGTTTTGATCTTGGGCATTTTAATTTCCTCCTGAAAATTTTTTTGCGGAACTTCTCATTTAGCTGCTTTTGCGGCAAGGAACATAAGCATGTTGCGGTTTTCGAGCTTCGCCGGCTTTTCGACTGCGCCGAACTCCGAGCAGGCATCCGCAAAAGATTGCATTATCTCGTATCCGCGTTCGGGGTGAACCATTTCACGCCCTCTGAACCTGATGGAAACTTTAACCTTGTTGCCGGATTTAAGAAAACGGATAGCATGATTGACCTTTGTTTCAAGGTCGTGCGTATCGATATTGAGAGAGAGTTGAACCTCTTTGATCTCGATGACTTTCTGGTTCTTTTTTGCCTCTTTCTCGCGTTTCTGGCGGTCAAATTTATATTTGCCGTAATCCATAATCTTGCACACAGGCGGCTGAGCCTGCGGAGCGATTTTCACCAGATCAAGACTTCTGTACTGCGCCGTTCTGAGCGCCTCGGACGCTGTCATAACGCCGAGCTGTTCGCCGTCGTCGGTTATGACTCTGACCTCTCTGTCTCTTATTTCCTCGTTGATTTGCAGTTCTTTAGTAGCTATGAGAAGCACCTCCGAAAAAAGCTGAATAAGATAAATAAAAGCGGACGACACAGCCGCCCGCACAAACAAAAACACCGTATGGTGATAATTTCGTCTATGAACCCTGAAAAACGGAATTCGCAGGGTGAAACGGGAACCGTCTGCTTCATTTGCCCGTTTATTATAACAGCATTGCACCCGTTTGTCAAGCATTTTTTTGTGAAGCGAAACATCAGCCGAACAATGCGTTATTACACAAAAAAGCGCAGCGAAGTTTGTGCAGTTTTAACCAAAATTGACCGACCGCGCACCGCCACTTGAAAAGCGGAGTCTTTTATGATAACATAAGTTGGTGTTGAATATACGATAAAATCTTCACAGGGAGGAATCAGCGTGGCGGAAGACAAGAACAACATGCCGCAGGAATATACCGACGAACAATTGCAGTATGTCTATGAAAACCGCAGATACGTCGGGACGAAAGAAACCGTCGGATTTGTGCTTTGGGACGCTGCACAGAGTTTCAACATAAACAGCGAACAGAGCAGGTTTATAACAAACATTGTAAAGATAGATCTGAAATATCAAGCCGTCGCGGGTACGATAAACGGCATATGGGATATCGTAAACGATATTTTCAGTGCCGCGATAGTTGAAAAAACAAGAACAAGATGGGGGAAATTCCGTCCGTATCTTCTTGCGCTTGCCGTACCGGGGTGCATAATGTCGCTGCTTTACTGGTTCATGCCGCTGCTTTTCGGCGGCAAGAGCGCGATGGATTTCGGCAAATTCATCTTCTATCTGATTCTCCAGATAATCATGGAGGGCGTCGGCACGTTCCAGGGCATCGCCCGCACGGGACTGATGTCCACGATCACACCGCATCCGAGCGACCGTCTGCGGCTCGTAACGATTGCAAACTTCGCGTCGGGCACGTTCGGCGAAAAGCTGCCGGAGCAGATTCTTTCCGTTATCCTTGACCTTATCGACAACAACATGCTTAGCAAAGGAACGCGCGAAAAACAGTTTTTGCTGGCATTCGTCGGAATGGGCACGTTTACGACCCTCGTTTCCAGTGGAATGAGCATGTACTTCTTCATGAACTCACGCGAACGCATAATGCAGTCCTCGCACGCGCCGAGCGTCGTCAGCTCGATAAAATCCATTCTGAACAACAAACCCGTTCTTCTCATGACGCTGTCCGACTTCCTCGGAGCGTTCTCGATAGGCGGCAGCAAGAACGACTACTACACCGACGTCTTGCACTTTAAGTCCATGAACATCGTCGCGGGCATCCCGGCGGCTCCTCTCTCGCCGATAAGCTACTCTTTCGTGCCATGGTTCCGCCGTCATTTCTCGAGCCGAGTGCTCTTTATCGTCACAAGTCAGATATCGAACATACTCTATACAATAGTATTCTTTATAGGCTGCATCGGCGTAAACTTCAAGAACTTCAAGGGTGGCATTTACCGCAAGACGTGGGCAATGATGATAATTATGATGATTCAAGAAGTCATCTGGACTATCTTCTACGGCTTGCGTTCGGTCATCGGCACCGAAATATACAACGAAACGATGGACTACTGCGAGTGGAAAAACGGTTACCGCACCGAAGCCATGACGTCGGTTGCAAAAGGTCTTGCGTCAAAACTTGCAAGAGTTTTTTCCAACCTCATTGCAACGCTGTTCAAAAGCTATGTCGGCTATGACCAGGATGCCTATACACAGGGCACGGAGCAGCCGGACTACGTTAAATTTTATCTGTTTGCTATGTTCACAATCGTTCCCGCCGTCACGGGCGTACTCAGCATAGTACCAATGCTGTTCTATGACCTCGACGGAAAGAAGAAGGAACTCATGTACGCGGAACTTCTTCAAAGACGACAGGCAGCAAGCGAAAAAGCGTCCGCGGAAGAAACTGTACCCGTTGAAGCCGCTGCCACGAAATAACTGAAAAGGACTGTGGAAAACTGAGTTTTTTGCAGTCCTTTTTTTGTCTGCCGCGCATACAACGCCGCACGACGGGTATTATTTCGGTTTAGGCTTCGTCATATACGACAGAAGAAGTCCCGACAGCACAGCCGCCGTTATGCCTGCCGAACCCGCTGTCAGAGGTCCGGTAAGTGCGCCCATGAGTCCCTGTTCGATAACCGCTTCGCGTGTGCCGTTGGCAAGCAGATTGCCGAAACCCGACAACGGAACTCTCGCACCGCTCCCGGCAAAATCAACGAGCTTGTCATAGATACCGAACGCGCCCAGTATCACACCGCCGACAACATAACCTACGAGTATTTTGGCGGGCGTGAGCCTTGTGCGGTCGATAAGAATTTGCCCGACCGCGCAAAGCAGTCCGCCTATAAGGAATGCCCACAAAAATTTCATTATATCATCCCGTTTCATCGGCAAACGGCAATAAGACCGCCGCCGTCCGTTTTACTTTCGCAGTAATTTTCCCCCGAAAATCAAAAAAAATTCGAATTTAATAAAAAAAATTAAAATTTCCTCTTGATTATTACGGAAGGATACTGTATAATAAACGGGCAATGTGAAAGACGCTGGTGTGGCTCAATGGCAGAGCAGCTCATTCGTAATGAGCAGGTTGATGGTTCGATTCCGTTCACCAGCTCCAGGAACAAACCGCACGATTTTGTGCGGTTTTTGTTTTATTACTGCTTTTTCGTTGCTTTTTTCGTCTGAAAAACCGACACGCTATCGCTTCGGGGGTGAGATTACGGACAAATACATGACGCCGCAGCAGGCGGCTGAGAAATGGGGAATTTCACGGCGCACAGTGCGTCAGTACCTCGACGCGGGCAGAATAGAGGGCATCGTGTGCGTAAACGGGCGCACGCTTATTCCCGCGTCGGCGGAAAAACCTGCGGACAGGCGCAGACGGCAGAGCGGCTCGCCTGTAACGAACACAGCAATGAATCCGTTTGTGCTGACCACCTCATCCTTTGAGCCGGGAAAAGCGGAGCGCACAATAAACGAAACAGAGGACGCCGCACGTCGCATGACGGGACTTGCCGAGCTTGCGTACCTGCGCGGCGACGCGGACACCGCGTGTGAACTGTGCAAAAAGCTGAATTCGTCGGAAAAAATGGAAATACGGCTCGGTGCGCTGCTTATCGACCTGTTGGCGACGCTTTTCAAGGAAAGCAGCACTTCGTCCGTGAACAGTTTCCGCGACCTGCAGACGATTGCGAAGATAGCATCCGAACACCCGAAATACCGAAAAACGGGCGACCTTTTCGGACTGTATCTCAATATCACCGTGCACAACCGCGCCGACACGGTCTTCCCTGACCCGGGCTTGGATGCATTTTCGATGCCGCACGAATTAAAGCCGATGGCTGTTTACGCCTATTCGCGCCGGCTGCTCATTGACGGAAAAATCGGACGCGCAATAGGACTTGCCGAGGGTGCGCTCATTTTCATGACCGAAATATGCCCTGTCGAAGCCGTCTATTTGAGTCTTACCGTTGCCTACGGCTATGTTCTATCCGGCAACAGGCAAAAAGCGGAGTACTTTTTCCGTTACGCTCGTTCTATCGCCGAACCGGACAGGATTCTTGCGCCGTTCGCCGAGTTCAGGTATCTGCTTGCCGGACTGACGGAAAAGTGCATGCGCACCGAAGTGCCGGAAACGTACAAAAAAATACTTGAGCTATCCACGGTCTACTTCAAAAACTGGATAAACATCCACAACACACTGACGGGCGATACCGTTTCGTCAAAATTGAGTCCGACGGAATTTAACGTGGCAATGCTGGCGGCGCGCAACGTGTCAAATACGGATATCGCGGAATATATGAACATTTCGGTCAATTCTGTTCGCACGCATCTGCGCAATATATTCAACAAATTAAATATTTATTCCCGCAAGGAACTCCTCGATTACGTCATTCACTGAACAAATATTGCAGACAAAACGCCATCATTGGCGTTTTATTTTTCGTCTGAAATAAATATTTCACGGGTGATGTGTACACCCTTTTCATATGGTAATATGAAAATTGTTAAAACACGCGTGTGATAAACATCATGCGTCGGAAAATATTAAAGGGAGTACACGGAAAATGAAAGTCGACAAAAGTATGATGGTTCCCGTCGGTGACCAAAACTGCTACGAATATCTTATTGACTGCACCGCAGGCTACGGTCACGATTACAGGGCAATGCAGCACATGGACGCAAGCTACATGCGTTCCGAGATTCTGCACGATATCGACTGTCTTGCTTCGTATATGAAGCGGCAGCTTAAGCTCAAGGCGGGCGACGTTTACACCGTTTTCATGCCCACCACGGTACAGAGCATAATTTCTTTTTATGCGCTCAACAAAATAGGAGTCATAGTAAATTTCGTACATCCGCAGCTTCCGCCCGAGGTGCTCAGGGAAACACTCACGGAGTGCCGCTCAAAGGGCGTGATGATTCTTGATATTTTAAGCAAAGATTACGCAAAAGTTATAAACGAATCGGGACTTCCTTGCCTTGTGTGCAGCAGCTCCGACTACGCATCTCCGATAAAAACCGCAGCGTGCAGAGCGGGCGAGGGACTTCTGACGGCTGTTTTTCCGAAAATAAATAAAAAAACATCATACAGAGAAGCGATAAAAATGTACGCTCCCGAAGAAGGTCTTTCGGGCAACGCGGACGATATCGCGGTGTACCTCAACGGCGGCGGCACGACAGGCAAATCGAAAACGATAAAGCTCACCTCACGTGCGATAAACGAACTTGCATGCCGTGTTTCGAAGCTCGACAGAATACACGACACGGGTGAAGAAGCCGAGATAATCGTTTTGCCGCTTTTCCACTGCTTCGGTCTGTGCGTGGGCATTCACATGGCAATGTGCAACGCCGGACGCATCATTCCGATGATGCAGTTTGACGCAAAGATTTTCAACAAACTTATGCGCAAAAACACCGTTATAGCTGCGGTCGGCATTCCGGTCATGTTCAAAAAACTGCTCAGGAGCAAGGATTTTGACGGACCGTGGCTTAAAAATATCCGTATGATGTTCTGCGGCGGCGACGACTGCCCCGACAACTTTCTCGACGAATTTAACGCCGTGCTCGAAAAGAACGGCGCGCCCGGCAGACTCCGTCAGGGCTACGGTCTTACCGAAGTAGGCTCGGTGTGCACGGTCAACAGCAACTGGGAATATCGCAGAGGGTCAATAGGCTGGCCGCTTGAAGGCATCGACGTGCGCATATGGAACGACGAACACCGCGAAGTGCCCGACGGCGAAGTCGGCGAAATAGTAATATCGGGTCCGACGATAATGTCCGGCTACTACCGCCCCGACGGAGAGGAAGACGAGGGGCTCTACACGGACGAAAACGGCGTAAAATGGGTGCTTTCGGGCGATCTCGGCTACCGCGATCCCGAACCCGACCCCGTTTCGGGTAAAAGATATTTCTATTTCTCCGGCAGAAAAAAACGCGTCATAATTATTTCGGGTTACAACATCTACCCCACCGACATCGAAAAACGTTTGCAGGATCAATTCGCGTATCTCAAAAACTGCTGCCTTGTAAAGGGATTTGACGAAAACGGCAAAATGATACTGCGTCTGTATGCCGACCTTCGCGAAAACGGCAACCGCGAAGCCTACCGCCGCGAAATTATCGATTTCATCGAAAAGAACTTCTCACGCTTCTCTGTACCGCGCGAAGTGATATTTATGGACAGACTGCCCGAAACGCCGCTGATGAAAATCGACTTCATGAAGCTCACGCAAAAAACGCCGGCAGACCCTGTATTTGCGTAAAAATCTGTACAATATCAAACAACAGTCCGATAATTATTACGCCGTTTTTGGCGCAATAATTATCGGATTTTCTTGAATATCTTTTGTGCATTTTGTTCAGCAAGACAATTGCACCGCATGTTTTTCTTGTAAAACATAAAAAAAGATAGACACTCTTGCTAAAGCTTGGTCATTATCACCAAATATATATCTTAAAATTTGTTGTGTCCGTACATTCCTTTTTAAGGATTTTTATAGTATAATTTAAGTGTTTAGACTGCAAAAAAAAATAATTTTTTTGCAAAAACACAAAAAAGGAACACAAAGGAGAGCTTACCAATGAAAATTCTCTGCAAACGAACATTGGCAATCATTCTGACTCTGATTATGGCTTTCGCTTCGGTCGGCACGGCTTTCGCCGCACTCATCGAGGATGTACCGGATGGCTCGGTAAAGTTCTACGTGCCCGAGTGCATCTACCTGTATCCGGGCGACGCCGAAAGTACAACGAGATGGTGCCAGTACTTCCTCAACAACACCGACGGCAGCGGCAACTACTCGTATGCACGCGGTGCAGAAACCTCAGGAAAATTCTACTTCCACTGTGACAACGCAACAAATATAAGCGTTACCGCAAGCGGAAACTCCCTCACGTTCGGCAATTTTACCTTCACAAATGCGGGAGATACACTCAACAACAGCTCGTTCTCGCTGACCGCAAAAAATACAAATTCGGTAATCGAGTGGAAAGTTGACTACACCTGCAAGGACGGCGCGACAAGAACGGCATATGCCTACACATACATCTACAGACAGATGTCCTCCCCCACGGGAACGGGATTTGAAGCATACGGAGAAAATAAAAATAAATGTTACATCGGCGGCGTTCAGCTGCTGTGGGGCGCAAACAGCTCGGGAACGGGTTCTTACGGATGCGACCCCAGATTCCTCATAAACGGCTCGGGACTTTTTGCAACCAATAACTGCCAGCCGATAAATTCCGGTAGTGACGGTAACGGAAAAATGCTCAGATCGGATTTGGCTCCATCGTATTTTAGTTACAACACCTCAAGCAATACAACCAAAAATTCAAGCAACTGGGCTCCGAGAGCATACTACTATATCGACGGCTCACGCTTCACAAACACGAATCAGCTGCCGCACTTCCGTTTCGGTCTTACGATGTCGGACGATGAAAAAACCGAATATTCCACTTTCGGTCTGTGGCTGAAAAACAGCAGTGGCGGCGTTATAACAACATATAAAAACTATGATTACAACGACAGGTATGTAAACACGGAAACGGTCATAGCAAACTATGCCGGCAACGGAAAATGGGGCAGTGTCATCCGTCCCAACATCGCGGCAAGCTCCATATCCGCAACGGGAACAAACTACTACTTCCATTCGTACTGGCTGGGATGCGGCGAGTCCGGTCACGGCGACGCATACGCAAACGCATATTCCGACTTCACCGTATACAACAACAATAAACAGGCACTGCGCGACTACTACTTTGACTGCATAAATTCAAGTTACACCATGCAGCAGGAACGCTACACGGCTGCTTCGTGGGCAACTTACATGACCGCACTCAAGAACGCGGGCACAACACTCGGCAATCCCGCAGTATCGGCTGCCACAGTCGCGACGGCAAAAACAAACCTCGAAACGGCAAGATCCGGTCTTCAGGTTGAAACTTACACCGCGAAAGCGCGTCACGTCGCGCTCAACCATACCGGAACAAACAGCCTTGCGGTTACGGATCTCGTAACCGACGCATCAACCGAAGAAACACTCACTTACACCGGCGGCAACACCCTCACAGCAAAGAACAACGCTTTTGCAGGCTATACCCTCGTCGGATACAAAGCCAATTGGGATGATGCGACGGGCACGGCATACACAGCCGAACTTACAGGCATTACAAAAACCTCGGACGCTGTCATCACAAACTACAAAAGCAACAGCGAAAAGCTCTATACGTTCTATTACACGCCGAACCTCTACACCGTAACGCTTAGCGACAACGTCGCAACGACAGCGGGAACAGACAAAGTGTACATTTCGTACGGCGACGCGTTCTATAAGGATACGTCTTATGCGCAGAAGATGTCAAATTCCGCCAACGGAATCAGCGTTCCGTCACGCACCGGTTACATTTTCGAAGGCTTTTACAGCGGCGACACGCAGATGATAAACTCAGCCGGATACATTACGGAGAATGCGGATGCAGCGGCGTATACCGCCGACACTACATGGACGGCAAAATGGACACCGATAAACTACACCGTACGCTATAACGGCAACGGCGCAACATCGGGCGACATCACAACAAGCGAACACACCTACGACGAACCCAAGGCACTCACCGAGAACGGATTCGCCCGCACAGGATTCAATTTCGCCGGTTGGAGCTACTCCGCAAACGGTACAGTTAACTTCGCAAACGGCGCGAGCGTGACGAATCTTACGGATATCGCGAACAAGACGGTAGACCTGTTTGCGGTTTGGAACATAAACACCTATACCGTTGCGTATGACGGCAACAACGCAACATCGGGTCACACCGACCCTACCGTATGCACCTACAACACCGATGCAGCAGCAGCCGCAAGCGGTTTTGAGCGCACGGGTTACACCTTCGCAGGTTGGTCGACGACCCCCGACGGCAAAGTCATATACAAGGCAGGCGACGCCATGAGAAACCTGACCGACGAAAACTACGGTACAGTGACTCTCTATGCGATTTGGACGCCCATAAAGTATAAAATCACGTTCAAAAACTACGACGGCACGGAACTGAGCATACAGATGGTCGACTATGACTCCGTTCCCGTTTACAGCGGCAAAACTCCCGAAAAACCGCAGGACACGCAGTATGTGTACACATTCTCCGGCTGGACTCCCGAACTTAGCAAGGTAACGGGCGAAGCCGAATACACCGCTGTCTTTACGGAATCCGGCAGACCTTATCTTGTCCGCTTCTTCCTCGACGACACAAAGACAAGTTACACAGATCAGTATGTACCGTACGGCACTGTACCGGTATACGAAGGCGAAACACCTACTAAAGCCTCGACAGCGCAATATAACTACGTATTCGACGGCTGGACCCCCGCGCTTACCGCCGTTACCGGCACTGCGACCTACACGGCAACATTCAAGGCAACAACCAGACAGTACACTGTTAAATTCCTGAACGGCGACGGAACAGTACTTCTCGAAAAACAGGTCGACTACGGCACAACCCCGAGCTTTGACGGCGAGTTCCCCACGAAAGAAAAAGATGTTCAGTATGAATACATTTTCAGCAAGTGGGACAAAAACCTTTCGCCGGTAATATCCGACGTTGTCTACACACCCGTATTCGCCGCTACTCTCCGCTCTTACACTGTGAGCTTCAAAAATCACGACGGCACGCTCCTTAAAGATTATTCGGTAAAATACGGCAGCGTTCCCGTTTACGACGGCGAAACACCTCTTAAAGACTCGACGGTCGAGGAACAGTTTGCATTCGCAGGTTGGGACAGAACTCTTGCTGAGTGCACGGGCGACACAGAATACACGGCTCAGTTTACGGCTTCTCCGAGAATGTACAAGATAACATTCGTAAACGACGACGGTGCTGTCGTAAAAGAAACGGAATTCGGCTACGGCTCGACACCCTCTTGCGACGTGATTCCCGCAAAGGCGGCGGATAATCATTACGTCTACACCTTCAAGGATTGGGGCGAAATCACCGCCGTTACAGGCGAAGCGACGTACACGGCGCAGTATACGTTAACTTTGGCAAAACACATCATCACTTTTGTAAACGATAACGGCGACGTTCTTCAGGCGACAGAATTCGAATGGGGCGAAGTTCCCGTTTACTCAGGCGAAACACCCACGAAAGAACGCACCGCGCAGTACACCTACGCATTCAAGAGCTGGGACAAGGAACTTACAACGGTGACACAACCCTCTACCTACACGGCGGTATATGACGCGACGGTCAACGCCTACACCGTTAAGTTCCTGAATTACGACGGTTCTCTCCTCAAGGAATACACCGTCGACTACGGCGAAACTCCCGCGTATGACGGCGAAACTCCTGTCAGACCCGCCAACGCTCAGTACACGTACACGTTCAGCGATTGGGGCGACATCGCATCGGTCACGGGCGACGCCGAATACACGGCAAACTACAGTGCGGTTGTCAACAAATACACCGTAAAGTTCATGTCGGAAGACGGAACTCAAACCTATGACGAGCAGGTGCTCGAATACGGCGCGACGCCCGTTTACGCAGGCGAGACACCCACCAAAGAACGCACAGCGCAGTATACCTACACCTTTAAGGGTTGGGATTCCGAAATCGCAGCCGTCACGGGCGACATCACATACGCGGCGCGCTTCGACAGCACGGTAAACAAATACACAATCACGTTCAAAAACGAGGACGGCACTGTACTGGAAGAGCAGGTGCTTGAATACGGCACGTTGCCCGTTTACGGCGGCGAAACACCCGCTAAAGAACCCACCGCAAAATACAGTTACGTCCACATCGGTTGGGACAATGTCATAGCAGAAGTGACCGAAGACGCGGTTTACACCGCGGAGTTCTCCGAAGTAATCAACAGTTACAAGATAATCTTCGTAAACGACGACGGCACGGTGCTTCAGGACAAGGAATTTGAATACGACACGACACCTACGTACGACGGCGAAGAACCGACAAAGGCGGCAACGGCGCAGTACACCTACCGTTTCACAGGCTGGCAGCCCGCAATCGACACCGTCAAGGGCGAAGCAGTTTACACCGCCGAATATACCGCAACGATAAACACGTACCGCGTTATATTCAAGGACTTCGATGGTACGGTGCTTCAGGAAACCGTACAGGAATACGGCTCGATGCCGCGATACATAGGCGCAACTCCCACTCGTGACGCAGACGGCGATAACATATACACATTCGCAGGCTGGAATGAAGAATTTGCAATGATAACCGGCGAAACGGTATTCAATGCAAAATACGTGACGAGGGAAAACAAATTCACGATAAAATTCGTTGACGACAACGGAAACACGCTTATCGCGAAAGACTACATGCTCGGCGAAATGCCTTGCTTCGACGGAGCACCCGTTAAAGCAAGCGATGCGAACCATCACTACGTCTTCAAAGGTTGGGATAAAGACCTCGTCCCCGTAACAGGCTTCACGGCTTACACCGCAGTATTCGGAGCCGAGGAGCATGAGCTTACGCTCGTCAGCGAAACCGCTCCCACCTGCACCGAAGGCGGAAAGAAAACCTACACGTGCTCCGACTGCGGCTACACCACGGTTTCGGAAAGCTCGGCAACGGGACACGACTTCGGCAGTGCCGTAATCGAAGGCGACACGGCATACAAAGAATGCAAGACCTGCGGCACAAGAATCAACGTATCCGTAGATGACGCTGAAAAAGAACAGAACCTCTGCAAATGGTGCGGCAAGTACCACTACAAGTACATCAGACCCGACTTCGGCAGAATCTCCTGCATCATCTCGCAGCTGCTCTCGTTCTTCGCAAAACTGTTCAGCCGATAACCGGCAAATCCCGCATAGGCGAAAATAATATCTGAACCAAGGTGCCCGTCGGCAAATAAACCGGCGGGCACAAGCATTTTCCAAACTGACGGGAATCGAACCCACGCCGCCCGTCTGTTTAAGATAATGCATTTTTTTGACCAAACACCACTCCAACGGTAATAACCGCGTGATTTTTTCGCATCTTTAACAGAACAGGCGTGAGTGCGACAAAATATTAACAAAAACACGAACGAAAACAGAGCCGCAAACTTACATTCGGCAAGTCGCGGCTCTGTTTTTATGTTGTTCTTTTTACGGATTTATTTTATTTGAACCAGCTTTCGCTTTTATCAAGTCCGACGGCGGCGCGAAGTATCTTTCTCGCTTCGCTGACGCTTACGGTGTCACTGTCGACTTTCGCGGCTAAGAGAT
>CAVKLD010000060.1:0-12603 GCA_963657065.1 bacterium | reverse complement strand
CACCGACCTTGTAATCGGTTTTACCGGGCAGCGGATCACCGTACTCAAACGTATCCGTCTTGCTCATCTCGTCGCAACGTGAGCAATTGTAGTAGTACTTCGCGGGACTTGTCGTCGTTGCAGCTGCTGCAAGGTGCGCTTCATCGACTATTTTTTCGGTGAAGTCGTGACCGAGCGCATCAACAGGTCGGCTTTCAACGTGGCTTGCATCATTCTTGCAAGTACGGGTTTCCGTACCGGCAGTTGTGCACTTCGCGACGGTTGTTACAGTCCAATCGCCCCAGTCGTGACCCGTGGCTTTAACAATGTTGTCCTTATACGCATCGCCGCACTTTGTGCAGGTGTAGGTCGTATAACCGTCTTCTTCGCATGTCGCAGCGGTTACGACTGCCTGATAATCATGCTCGCAAATTTTCTTTGTTTTATCTGCTTTAACCGTTAAAGCGGGACGGACACCGTTGTCCGTGCGGTTGACGTCGCCGATGGAGTTCCATATCACCCCGGAGTAGTCGACGTGGCACGCAAAATGGTGGGTGGTGCCGGCGGAACGAAGGCGCCAATAGGAGTAACCACTTGCGGAGTCTTTTATCAATCCTTGGCTGAGTGCATATGCTGTGCCTGTCGCCCGTCTGGTCGCGTCCGAGGTGAATCCGTAGTCTTCATTTTGCACTTCACTGTAGCTTAAAAGCCATACACTGTCTTCCGTGGAGATGCTGTCGTACATCGGTTTGTACGCACTTCTGTTGTCAAGCGTTGTCTCGACTATTGCTTCCTTTTCGCTTGTGTCGAATGCAGTGTTGTAGAACGTATCATTGAGCCATGCACGAATGTCGCTGTGCTCGTAGTTGTTCGCGTAAACGTTCTTTCCTGCAATTGTGCGGCTGCCAATATTGTTGTAATACTGCTGCGAGTCAATTATGTCCTTGCTCAGTACTATCGCTTCGTCCGTGGCACTGTCATATGAGAGAACCTGCCACTTCATCGGCTCGTACTTGAACCAGTATACTGTAGACGTACTGTAGCCGTTGTCATCCTGACACGAGTTGTTTGCTGCGCCTGAAAGTTCTGTTCTATCCGGGCGGTACTGCGTGAAATACACTCCGCGATACTTCGCTTCGTTGTACTCAATATCGATGTACTTCATGTAGTCGCTCTGTACACTTTCAACGTAGTAGTCGTAGCTCGTCCATCCGTCGGCATCCTCCGCTTCGGCCGCGAGTGCAGCCTTGAGAGCCTCGTTGGTTACTACGCTTTGCGGATATGAACCGAACGCGATAATGTCACCCGGTTTGTACTCCGTTTTTCCGGTCGGATCTGTCGGGTCTGTCGGAGCTGCCGTGTCTGTCGTCGATTCTTCACCCGACAGCGGATCGCCGTATTCGAACGTATCCGTATCGCTCATCACGTCGCAACGTGAGCAATCGTAGTAGTACTTCGCGGGACTTGCCGTCGTTGCAGCTGCTGCAAGGTGCGCTTCATCGACTATTTCTTCGGTGAAGTCATGACCTGTAGCTTTAACGATGTCGCCTTCATACTCATAGCCGCACTTTTTGCAGGTGTAGGTCGTATAACCGCCTTCTTCGCATGTCGGATCGGTCACGACTGTCTGATAATCATGCTCGCAAATTGCCTGTACGTCAATCGTCAAAGCAGGACGGACGCCGTTATATGTATAGTAACATTCGGTACTATACAGAAGGAATCCATCGGCTTCAACCGTGCATGCAGTATGGTTGCGCTGTTTTTTTTCACCGGCGGAACGAAGCCAACAATACGTCGGATGTCCGTTTCCGGCAACAAACAGCCCCTGACTTTCCGCATAATCGGTGCCTTCCGCTCTTCTCGCGTCGTCATTGGCATCCGGAGCCGACGAAAAACCATAATCGGTGTTCAAGGCATCACCATAGCTTAAAAGCCAGACTTTATCCGTCGTGGAGTTGCTGTCGTACTCACTGGCGGATTCGTCGTACGCGCTGTTATCAAGCGTCGTCGCTACCAGTGCGTTCTTTTCGGTTTCACCAAAAGCCGTGTCATAGAACATGTCATTGAGCCATGCGCGAATGTCGCTGTGCTCGTAGTTGTTCGCGTAGACTGTCACGCCGCCAATTGTGCGGTTGGCAGTATTGTTATAATACTGCTGTGAATCAAGTGCTTTTTTGCTCATTACAACAACTTTGCCCGTTGTTTCATCAAACGAAAGCACCTGCCACTCAATCGGTTCATACTTAAACCAATATTCATTATTGATTTCGTATCCGTTGTTGTCCTGACGCGATTTGGCTGACGAGTTCGGATCGGTCGTATAGTACGGACGGTATTGCGTAAAACGCACACCGCGGTACTTTTCACCGTTATACTCAATATCGATATACTCCATATAGTCGCTCTGTACACCGTTTGAATAATAGTTGTAACTCGTCCATCCGTCGGTATCCCCCGCTTCGGACGCGAGTGCAGCCTTGAGAGCCTCGTCGGTTACTACGCTTTGCGGATATGAACCGAACTCAATTGTGTCCCCTCTTTCGTACTTGTTTGTCCCTGCTGCAAATACGGCAAGAGGTGTAACCGTAAGGAGCATTAGGAGCGCGAGCATAATGCTCAACGCACGGCGCATAATGTGCCGATTTTTTCTTTCCATGATCAATCCTCCGATCCATTATTTTGTATTTCACGGGACGCAGTGCAAGATAACGATTTGCGTTCCGACAATACCGAAAAAACAGTCAATGCCGCATATATATCATATATATACTGAAACGGCAAAAAAAAATTGTATTCAACAACGTTTTCCTGCAAATCTATACTCAAATACGGTTGATGTATATTTCATGGCAATTATCAACCTTTCCATTTAACTTTTATGCAATTATATTCTTCCCTTTCTCATATTTTAGTCTTTTACGCAGAATTTGTCAATATGTTTTTTAAAAAACGTTAAAGGTTATTGAATTATGCTTTTATATAATGTAAAAACAAATCATTATCATTTTAAAACACCATGAGCAGTCGACAGGTATAAACCGGACTTCAACGCCAAGTTGCTGCGAATGAAAAAAAACAAGCCACAACACCGCGAAAGTGCAAACGGAACGTTTTTTGGATAAAAATGTTTTCTCCGCGCAGCGGCAAAAAATTTAAAAAAACGCTTGATTTTTGAAATACTATCGGTTATAATATCACAGTGCCATGGAGAGTTGTCCGAGTTGGCCGAAGGAGCACGATTGGAAATCGTGTATACGTCATAAGCGTATCAAGAGTTCGAATCTCTTACTCTCCGCCATATACCCACCGTAATTTTGATAGAATTGCGGTGGGTTTTTCTATGCCCGAAAACCGCTTAAAATAAGGCGTTTTTGAAAGATGACCCTTTTTCATCGTGCAAAGCACAAGCAGACCGAAAAGCATACAAATAAAGTCCGCCGTCAAAAATTTTTTCGTCGTCACTTTCTTACAATATGATATAAAGCAGCTATATCATACCCCTTCATCAGACTTACACCATAACAGCGAAAAATCAAAAAAAATCCACCGGCTCCTCTCGCAAATAAAACCAAAACCAAAAATTTCAGCTAACTTTATGATTTTTTGTATTCTTCTGTTTCATATTTTAGCATTTTGCACATGAATTATCAATATCTCTTCAGACAAATTTAGATTCGGAGCACCACAATAAAACAAAATTCCTCCTTGCGCGATCACGGCGACAACCTGTACATACCGCTCGCAGCCCCGGGAGGAATTTTGACACTCTTCTCTTCCGCCGGCGTTCTCCTCGCACGGCTGAATCTCCAAGTCTTTCGCACCGCAGTCCGCGTATTCAACAGGGAAAAAGACAGAAAGAAAATACAGATTCGTACTGCGTGTGTTGCATGCGTCTGTTATAACATGAACAAAAGAAAACGTCAACGCGTTGCAAAAAATTTTTAAATTTAAAATCGTGCAACGCCTTAAACCGTGATATTTTTCAGCAATTTTCCGTTTTACAAAATTGCATCAATGTATAACCGCAATGCAAAACCGCAGCAAGTGTTCTTTTTGAAAATTTAATATGCTTTTTTGCCTTTACAGTATTTTATTTATCTCAACTATAGACTTCAGGCAATTTTTTTTCACAACAAACGGGATAACAACAAGAGCTTTTTTTGCAATTTTCATTTAACTCCTGCCCTTTGAAAAATTATGATTGCGATTTTACTTTTCGCAATGCATATAAAACACATACAATGTCATTATACGTTTACTGAGATTCGCTTTTGTTTTCCTTGTATTTTGCGATAAGTTTTTTTGCAATCTTATACACATCGCCGCAGCCGAGTGTTATAACGAGGTCGCCGGGTGTGACATTTTCGTACAAATACTGTGCGATTGTATCAAACGACTCAAACCATACGCATCCCGGAATTTTTTCGCCGAGCTGAGAAGTGTGTATATCGTAGGTATTCACCTCGCGCGAACCCATTATTTCGGTCAGAACAACCTTATCCGCAATTTGGAGCACGTCGGCAAAATCTTCAAGAAGCATATATGTGCGTGAAAACGTAAACGGCTGAAACACCGCCCAAACGCGTTTGTAGTCCATTTCCTTTGCGGCGGTAAGGGTAACTTTAAGCTCTGCGGGATGGTGGGCATAATCGTCCGCTACGGTTATGTCATTAAACTCGCCGAGTATCTCAAAACGTCTTCCCGCGCCGCCGAAACTTTTAACGGAGTCAAGACATTTTATCATATCGGCACCTGCGAAATCCGCAGCCGCAAAAGCGGCGACGGCATTCAGCACATTATGGATACCGGGAATGTTCAATTCGACCTTACCGACGAATTTCCCGCCGTGCATAAGATCGAAGAACGGGAACGCACCGCGTTTATAGCCGATATTTTCAGCATACCAGTCGTTTTTGGAATCGAATCCGAACGAAACAAGATTCTTTGCCCCCGACTGTTTAACGGCGCGGCAAGTCTTTTCATCGTCGCCATTATATATTACAACGTCACGCGCCATAGCGGCGAATTTCGCGAAAGAAGCAATCAGATTATCCATCGTCTTGAAAAATTCAAGATGATCGGCATCAATATTCAAAATAACAGCGACACTCGGACTCAAATCAAGGAATGTATTAGCGAACTCGCACGCTTCGCAAACAAGCATGTCCGCCGTACCTGTTCTGCCGTTCGCATTTATGAGCGGGAGCTTTCCGCCAATCACGGCGGACGTATCCACGCCGGACTGCAGGAGAAGCTGCGTCAAAAGGGATGTTGTCGTTGTTTTGCCGTGCGTACCGCAAACGCCTATGCAATGACCGAATTTTCTTGTTATCGCGCCGAAGAGTTTTGAGCGTTCAAAAGTTGGCACGCCCATTTCGCGTGCGGCGACAAGCTCCGGATTGTCGGGGAGCAACGCCGCGGTAAACACGACCATTTCGGCATCGCCTATATTTTCGGCTTTCTGACCGAGCACAACGGGGATTCCGAGTTTTCGAATACGATTCAGCGTGTCGGTTTCGTTGTTATCGGAACCGGACAATTTGTAACCCTTCGCATGAAGAATTTCGGCAAGAGGACACATGCCCGCGCCGCCTATTCCTATAAAATGTATGCGTTTTACCGTGTCAAGAAGTTTATCGATTTCGTACATTGTTTTTCACCTTTTTCAAAACGTATCATTAATATCTTACGCAACAAAAAGCGTAAAAATCATAATCCGAATATATTTTATTGCCGACCCAACCAAAAGTCAATAGAAACGTCACCGACCGTCTATTTCGACGGATGCAGCCGCATTAAGATCAAGTCCCGCGACATTACCTGCCGAGTATTCGTAATACGCCTGTGAACCGACCATTGCAGCATTATCACCGCAGTATTTCAGTTCGGGGAAATAAAGCGGCATGCCGTGTTTTTTGCATACTGCAGCGGCTTCTTCGCGCAGAACGCTGTTTGCCGATACGCCGCCGGCAACAACAACGGCATCGGGACGGGTATTTTTTATCGCACGCTCAGTGCGGTCGCAAAGGCATGTCACAACGGTGTGCATATAAGACGCGCCGATGTTTTTCACATCGACAGTTTCGCCTTTTTGCTCAAGATTATGCACAAGATTTATGACCGAGGTTTTAAGTCCCGAAAAACTGAAATCAAACTCGTTATCCTGGACTTTCGGTGCAGGAAAATGATATGCTTTTCTGTCACCGCCTATGCAGACCCTGTCCATATTCAACCCGCCCGGATACGGAAGCCCCATAACGCGTGCAGCTTTATCCATTGCCTCACCCGCCGCGTCATCGCGTGTGCGCCCGATAATCTCGAAGTCGGTATAATCTCCGACATTCACGAGATGAGTGTGACCGCCCGAAACAATAAGAGCCAGAAACGGCGGCTTCAGATCGGGATGCGAAATATAGTTCGACGCTACATGACTGCGTAGATGATGAACCGGAATAAGCGGTTTGCCGGTTGCAAATGCCAGTCCTTTCGCAAAATTGACGCCAACAAGAAGTGCGCCGATAAGTCCGGGGGCGTATGTAACGGCGACGGCGTCGATGTTTTCAAGTGTAAGCCCCGCATCGTCAAGAGCCTTGCGGACAACATGTGAAATCGACTCGCAGTGACGGCGTGAGGCAATTTCGGGAACTACACCGCCGTATAAAATATGTTCTTCGACCTGCGAAGCGATAACCGATGACAGAACTTGTCTGCCGTCTTTGACCACCGCCGCGCCGGTATCGTCGCACGACGATTCAATTGCAAGAATGTTCATTCCGATTCTCCTGTTTTTTCAAAAACTTTTGTATACAACACAGCGTCTTCATCGGGAGCGCGATAAAAACCTTTGCGGTGTCCGACCCCGGAATAACCGCGCTTTTCATACAGTCGGCGAGCAGCGGTATTGCCCTCTCTCACCTCAAGAGTTATAAATTCGCAGCCGCATTTTTCGGCTTCGGCGGTAATCCGCGCTATGAGCGACTCCCCTATTCCGCATCTTCGCGCACGCGCCGTCACGGCAACATTATTGATATAAAATTCGCCGCAGTTATTGCGCCCGCTCACGTATCCGACAATACTGCCGTCGGAATTTTTGCAAACGATGAAAATAACGTTTTTGGCAGCTATCTCGTCCGTCACGGCTTTTTCGCTCCACGGTTCGGAAAAACACTCACGTTCTATATCGGCAACAGCGGCGGAATCCGTAACAGCTGCCATCTCAATATAAAATCCGTCCGTCATACTGTTATCCTTTCGCGTCGTACCATGTTTTGCCTACACCGACATCAACGCTGAGTGTAACGGCAAGCGAGGCGGCGTTTTCCATCTCTTCTTTCAATATCACGGCAACACGCTGCGCGTAATCCGACGGAGCTTCAACTATCAATTCGTCATGAACCTGCATAATAAGTTTTGCGTCCTGTATCTCTTCTTTCAGCCTACGGTTTACTTTTATCATCGCGATTTTAATAATATCGGCTGCCGTTCCCTGTATAGGCATATTCCGCGCCACGCGCTCACCGAACACGCGGAGCATTCTGTTTGACGATGTAAGTTCCGGCAGATAGCGGCGACGGTTATAAAGCGTTTCGGAATATCCGTTGATTCTTGCTTTTTCGATGCATTCTTTCATGAATTTGTCTACTGAGGAATAAAGAGAAAGATATGAATTTATAAAACTTTCGGCTTCCGCACGTGTTGAGTGAATGTCCTTTGAGAGGGAAAACGCGCCGATGCCGTAGACGATGCCGAAATTAACCGCCTTTGCCTTCGAGCGCAGCTCCGGCGTAACATTTTCAATCGGAACATTGAATACTTTTGAGGCTGTGATGGTATGAATATCCGCACCGCTGTTGAATGCATCTATCATATTTTTGTCATCCGACATTGCAGCGAGAACACGCAGTTCTATCTGCGAGTAGTCCGCGTCAACTATCAAAAAACCATCACGAGCGACAAAAAATTTACGAAATTCGCGCCCGACTGTCGTCCTGACCGGAATATTCTGCAAATTCGGTTCTGCGGAAGAAAGCCGTCCCGTGCGGGTTTCTGTCTGATTGAACGAGCTGTGTATCCTGCCGTCCGGCGCGATGCATTTCAGAAGTCCGTCACAGTATGTGCTTTTGAGTTTTGTAAAGATCCTGTATTGCAGGATATCCGCAACTGTCGTGTTCTGTTCCGCGAGTTCCTCCAGTACATCGGCGTTCGTCGAATATCCGGTTTTTGTCTTCTTTTTGCATGGCATGCCGAGTTTTTCGAAAAGAATCACACCGAGCTGCTTCGGTGAATTTATATTAAATTCTTCCCCGACATCCGCATATATTTTTTCTTTCAGCGTTTCAGCAGCTGCCGCAAGCACTTCGGAATATGCGCGTATTCCGTCGGGGTCGACTCCCATGCCGGCAAATTCCGTTTCGGCAAGCACTGCGGAAAGCGGCAGCTCAATATCACGGAGAAGAGATATTTGCGAGTTGCCGTCAAGGACGGAAAGCAAACGTTCCGCCAAAGGAAGGAGCAGCAGCGACTCGGCAACGGCGTCATTGTCAGCATCTTCGTTTAACTCAAACGACGGCGCGGTAATACCGTATGACAGCGCAAGCGCGTTTACACTGTACGAGGACGCATTGGGGTCAAGCAAATACGCCGCGAGTTTCACGTCCGTAAAGAGAGATTCGGGAATTTTTTTATTGTTTTTCAACAGGATTGAATATATCTTTTTTGAATCAAAAACCACAGTTTCGCCGACCGCCGCAAGAGAAATCAGCTTTTCGCATAAATCTTTGGCGCTCCCTGAAACAACAACACATTTTTTTGATGCACAGACAATCAATTTTATAAAAACATCGTCCTTAAAGACACAAACTGCCGATTTTCTGCTACTGTTTTTTATCTCGTCAAAAACATCTTTGTCGTTAAAATGTACCGCTGCGGTAAAATTAGAGGCAACGGTTTCTTCGAGTTCTTTCGGTTTGTCCGCCGACAGACCGAGTCTTGATATCAGCTTGAAAAGTTCATGGTATAACAGCATATCAAGCAGCGCGGCATTGTCACGGGGCAGCAGCTTATAGGACTGTATATCGGTGCTTATCGGCACTGTTTTGCAAATTGTACCGAGTTTCTTACTGAAAAACGCACTGTCCCTGCCGTTTATGAGTTTTGCGCGCACGGACGGAGTTGCCTCGACAGAGTCAATGTTATCGTATATATTTTCGATAGAGGAATACTTTTTAATAAGTTCGCCTGCTGTTTTTGGACCGATACCGGGAACGCCGGGAATATTGTCGGATGAATCGCCCTGAAGAGCCTTGATTTCAATCATTCCTTCGGGTGTAACGCCGTATTCCTCAAAAATCTTTTCGGGCGTATACTCCGTCGTAACGGTTTTACCCGCCTTTGTAACCGTAAGCAGTACCGATGTCGTTTCACACGCAAGCTGCAGGGAATCGCGATCGCCCGTCGCAATATAGCAGTGATCGGGTTTCTTACATGCGGCTGAAAGCGTTCCGAGGATATCATCCGCTTCGTATCCCGGGCATTCCGCGATATGACAGCCGTAAGCCTTCAGTATATCTTTCAACGGCTGCATCTGTTCAAACAACTCGGACGGCATCGGCTTTCTGCCGGCTTTATACGCATCGTACATTTTATGCCGAAATGTCGGCTGTTTTACATCAAAGGCTACAACAACAGCCTCGGCTTTTGTCAAGTCGAGCAGATTGAAAAATGTAGTCAAAAATCCATGAATGGCATTCGTAAAATGTCCGTCCCGTGCGGTAAGAACCTTTATCCCGTAAAATGCACGATTAATTATACTGTTTCCGTCTATGACAAGCAGATTCATATTGACAACTCCCTGCGGCTGCATTTTTGTTTTACACGTTATATTACCATATTTTAAGATGATATTCCACTTTATTTTTTGTTTTTTTTGTGTTATATTAAATAAATGCGGGTTTGACTTCCGTCTGCCCGAAAAAAAATCATTCGGGTGATAGCTTGTTTCCGCTTTTTAATATACCGGAAAATAAATATGCCGCGCTCGCTCCGATGGCGGGCACAGCCGACTCCCCTTTCAGGGCGATTTGCATGTCATACGGTGCAGCATTCTGCATCGGTGAAATGGTAAGCGCGAAAGGGGTTTGTTTTGATGACCGAAAGTCAAAAGAACTTATGACAATCCGCGAGAAGGAAAAACCTTGCGCCGTTCAGCTTTTCGGCAGCAATCCGGAAGATATGAAAAAAGCTGCAATAAGTGCACTCGAATTTTCTCCGGATTTTATCGACATAAACATGGGTTGCCCCGCGCCCAAGGTGACAAACAACGGCTGCGGCAGTGCGCTCATGAAAAATCCCACGCTTGCAGGAGAAATTATACGTGCAACCGTTGATGCCGTAAATCTGCCCGTTTCGGTAAAATTCCGCAAAGGGTGGGATGAAAATTCCGTCAACTGCGTAGAGTTCGCAAAGACAGCGGAGGCAAACGGCGCATCGTTTTTGACAATCCACGGCAGGACAAGAAAGCAGATGTACGCGCCGAGCGTTGACCTTGACGCAATTAAAGCCGTAAAAAAAGCCGTCGGAATCCCGGTTATCGGAAACGGCGACATTTTCACGGCAAAAGACGCAAAACATATGTACGAATACACCGAATGCGACTTTATAATGGTCGGCAGAGGTACGCTCGGTGCACCGTGGCTGTTTGAGCAAATAAATGCACTGCTGTCACGCGGCGATGAACTCCCGCCGCCATCGGTCACGGAGAAAATGAACATAATGTTTCACCACGCAAAAAGCGTGTGCGCAGTCAAAGGTGAACGCAACGGCATGCGCGAAATGAGAAAACACGCACTGTGGTATACGAAAGGGCTGCGCGGTTCCGCAAAACTGCGCAACAAATTCAGCACGGTTAGCGAACTTCATGAACTTTCCGTACTCGCTGAAGAAGTGATCATGCTAAACCGCGAATAACACAAAAAACCTTGCGGTATCAGTAGCATTTCTTGCACGGAGCGAATCCCTCCGACTCCGCCTCGGAGCGCGAAATGCATCGCGGATTTTTCATTTTGCTGCAGGTTGCGGAACGATGATATTTTGTACCTCCGCCGGTAGATACCCAAACTTCTTCGGAGCTGTCACCATCGTCCGATTCACCGTCAGCACCGCCGCCTTCCGTGCCCGACATCTCCGATTCTTTGCCATCGGATTCGGCTGCAATCGTTGTGTCCGACGTCAAAAATGAGTCTGTTGTCAACTCCGTTGCGGTTTCATTTTCGAGTATTCCCGTCTTTGTCAAACTTTGCGTCAAGCCGTCGATTCGGCTCTCATCAATACTGTCCGTGGAAGACGCAGCCAAATTTTCCGCAGCGTCTGATGAACACGAACTGAAAATACACACTGTAAAAAGCAGTGTCAAAATAAACAGCGATATTTTTCGCATTATTACTCTCCTCCGCACCGACATCTGCACTTTAACGCACTGTGCCAATACAGTACATTCGTATTCTAACACAGAACAAAAGACTAATCAAGTATTTTGTGCATTAGTTCTCCGAAATTTGTATATGTTTGCAAAAGCATCTCACGGCTGTCTAAACCGCGAGATGCTTTAACTTTTGCCCGACTGTTATTTAAGCCAGTCTTTACTGCTATCAAGTCCGACAGCGACGCGGAGAATTTTTCTTGCTTCGCTGACGCTTACGGTATCGCTGCCGAGTTTTGCGGCTAAGAGAGAAGCGCCTTCAAGATTTTCAAGGCTAACAGCCTGACGGAGCGCAAGACGCGCGTCGGCTACAGTTATCTCACCGTTGCAATCAACGTCGCCCAACATCGCTATCTCAACGGTTTTATCGTTAAGGAAAATCTTCATGCCGGTTGCAAGAGGTACGGTATCGCTTACTTCATTGCCGTCTTTGTCGAGTATTTTCGCGCCGGACGCGGCATTACGCACATCGGCTGCTTTTACATCTCCGACTCCAACAAATACTTTTACTCCATCAACGCTAACTGTTTTTGTGCCGGCAAGCTCTCCGATAACGAACTCAGACGAACTCGCCGTCGGTTCTTCACTCGGTTTTGTGGTCGGCTCGGTCGACGGTTTTGTGGTCGGCTCGGTCGACGGTTTTGTGGTCGGTTCGGTCGACGGTTTCGTCGTCGGCTCTTCACTCGGTTTTGTGGTCGGTTCGGTCGACGGTTTTGTGGTCGGCTCTTCACTCGGTTTTGTGGTCGGCTCGGTCGACGGTTTCGTCGTCGGTTCTTCACTCGGCTTTGTGGTCGGTTCGGTCGACGGTTTCGTCGTCGGCTCTTCACTCGGCTTCGTTGTTTCCGCAGGGATAGCACTGCCCTTTGTCAGTATCGCCTCGCAGTCAGCGCATATGGTATCGCCCGTGTAGCCGTCGATGCCGTTAACATTATCGGGTTCTTTCGCATTGACGATTTTTGTATCGCCGACATGGTTGCCGGAATCCTTGTCGCCCGTAAAGGTATGCGAATCGTCCTTTTCAACTCTGCCGCATACGGAACAGGAATAATAGTAAACAGCTTCATTGACACATGTCCCCGCTGTTTTCAGTGCTTCGGTTTTTTTAACCGCTGCAGTGAAGGTGTGCAGCCCTTGTCCGTATCGTG
>CAVKLD010000059.1:0-12672 GCA_963657065.1 bacterium | reverse complement strand
CAGGCTGTCAGTCTTGAAAATCTCAATGGCGTTTATCTCTTAGCCGCGAAAGTCGGCAGTGACACCGTAAGCGTCAGCGAAGCAAGAAAAATCCTCCGCGCCGCCGTCGGACTTGATGACAGCAAAAATTGGCTTAAATAATAGCTAAACAGTTAAAAGCACTCCTCGGTTATTGCAACCGTGGAGTGCTTTTTGAGGTCGGCGGAAAAAATGTCGACTGCCAAAAAAAACGGATAGCCAACCTTTTTGGAACGTGTGAAAAAAAGTGAACAGGCAAACGTGGAACCGGATGAAATTCAATACCATGTTTGAAATTTTCATTGCTGATAAACTACACGAATAGCAGAAATATCGGTACATATCAATGGTAAAATGAACGGTATTTCGAACACAGCCACCCTTGACGCGCCCCGCTATTTCCGCTAACATACATTACGGCGTGTAAGCCGTTTTGCAACTCACACGCCCATATGCAATTCTGTTTTTTATACTACTAAAGTGTGTTTACACAAAATCCGAATAAGAACCAAGAAGACTCTATCCGTTGTGCATTAACGGGCTGCGGTCTTTTTTAGGGTTGTTAACTGTCAAACTCGGGAGAGTTGTTTCTTCATATATCGCACACCGTAAACCTTCTTCAAATCCGCCATAAGGGCTTTAATGTTTTTTTGTAAGACACGCATTTGTGCGTTTCTTATCTGATAAATTACCATATACCGTTTTGGAGTTTTATACTAAAAAGTAATACAACAATGAAGGAATTTACCTAAAACTAAAATGAGTGAGGCTATAAAAAACTCAGTTTTTTACAGCCTCATTTGTGAGGGGATAGGAAAAATGTTCAAAGTGAATCAAGCGAACCTTTAGCACCGTGTTTACGGCGTTTAAGACTTATCCGAAACTCCGAGGAATAGGTTTGTTCGGAGGAAAAAACACAAAAACAAAAAAATGAAAATGCCCGACCACCCACATTTTTTACTTTTCTTGACCATTTCTTGCAGGCTGTTGTTCGATGTTTCCGCTTTTTTGAGGTCTGAATTTCTTTACATCCACATTCGCTAACAATTCAATATTTAATTCTGTTCAAACTTTTGGGTTCACTTCATTTCCGAGGATTCGTTTTTTTAGTCGACGTTTGTCAGCGTAATAATTTAAGCACATCCGCAAGGGAATCGGGACGCACCGTGGTTATGTTGTCGGGAGTAAGCGAGAGAGTCTGGCACATTTGCTGCAGAGTTTTTATCGTCCATAGTGAAATCCCCAAACCGTTTTCATGAAGCGCACGTACCAGCGCATCGGTTGCGTTGCTGTGATGGATATTGAGTCCGACCGCACCCGCTTCTTTAACTGTGTTGACAAGCATTGTTATGTAACTGTCGTTGTCAAGTTGAGATTTGTCGATGCTGTAATTGAGCCAGTATGAGATTCCCGGTGCTTTTTCGCGAACAGTGTCAATGTCCTTAAGCTCAATGCCCGTAAAGAATATGTTGTCGGTCAAACCGAACTCTTTTGCGATTTCGGGTACTTTTTCGAGATATTCCGTGGATTTTACATCCACATTGATTTTTTTGTCGGTGTATTTTGCCGCAACGGCAAACGCTTCGCGGAGCGAACAGCAATCATCGCTCTCGGGTGTGTTGTGCGACAGTACGGGTTCACCGTCCGCCGTGTAATTCAAGTCGAACTCAACAATGTCGGCGGCGGTATTGAAGCAAACCTCCAGGGATTCAAGGGTATTTGCCGTTGTGTTGTTTGCACCCGCATGTGCGGTTATGGTAAAATCATCGGGCAGTGTGCGTACTCCCTGTTTTGCCTGATTCGTTTTTTTTGCGACGAAAACCGAAACCGTTGACAGTCCGGCGGCAACGAGTACGACGGCTGCCGATACGGCTTTCTTTTTCAGATTGTTAATCATTCAGTGGTTCTCCTTTTGAGTTAAACAGCGGAAGTTTTTCGAGATATATTATGTCGTTTCTTTTTTGAGCGTCGCCCTCGGCAAGAATAGTCATTTTTCCGCAGATTTTTCCGCCCGCTTTGGCAGTTAATTCTTCGAGCGCGTCAAGTGACTGCCCCGTGGATATAACATCATCGAGAATCAGAATTTTTTTGCCCTTCATCATTTCCGCGTCGACGATGTCGAGATAGAGTTTCTGGTCTTTTGCCGTTGAAATGGAGTGTACGTCCGCTTCAAAAACTCCCGTCATGTAGAGCTTGGGATTTTTCCTTGCAACGATATATTTTTTGTCCCCGTGCTGACGTGCCATTTCGTGGATGAGCGGAATTCCCTTTGCCTCGGCTGTGAGAAGATAGTCGTACTCGGGAACTTTCTTTAACAGTTCCGCCGCGCACGCTACGGTCAGTTCGGCATCGCCGAAAATTACAAACGCCCCTATCATAAGATCGTCGTTAAGTTTGCAGAGCGGCAGTTGCCTTTTGCATCCGGCTATTGTCATTTCATAGTACATGGTATTTTGTCCTTTCGGAAATATTGCACCGTGCTTGCGGTGCTGTGCGTGACATGCCGCAATAAACCGCATGAGAACCCACAGATAATAATTATAATACAAAAAAACAAAATGTCAACATCGCAGTTACGGCTTTCTTGCGCAATTCTCTCGTAAATCTCTCGTAATGCTGCCGCAGTTCATCCGTGCTTTTTCTGAGCCGAATTTCCGCCGGCGGACGCCGCACAGTGGAAAGAGAGGATTTTACGTGTTTATTTTCAGTAAAACGGTGTTCGGCATATTTGCAATTTCTTCTTTCGGCAGTTTCATTTCGTTAACGACCCATTGCTCGAGAACACCGATTATGCCCGAAATGACAAAAACCGCTTCAACATAATCAAATTCGGAATTTGCATTATTGTGAATTTCATTACTCTCGGTCAGCACAATATCGTTAAAATTCTTTCTTATGTTTTTCAGTGCGTTAAAGACCTCAAGGGCAAGGGGCTCGGCAGCGACATGTTGAACAATTGCCTGATTCCGTACGTCAAATCAGCGAGCGGAACGCAGCTTGCGTTGGTTACAAATACAGAGCAAAACTGTAAATTTTATGAAAAAAACGGGTTTGATATGTTTGACAAAACAGTTCTTGATATGAAGCTGGTTGACAACTACTGTTTTATCCGCAATCTGCAGTCGAAAGAGTGTTGAAAAATCGTTGTGACGTGAAAGTCGCGGCAAATACAAAAAAATGACACATTAGCTACATTGTAACAAATAAAAGGCTTGTGCACTTCGGATTTTGTGACATATCCGAAGCGTGCAAGCCTATTTTCTCATCGAGGAATCCGCTGTTTTGCTGACGGCAGCCGACCCCGATTTTTATTTTGCGGATTATTTGTTGAGCAGCATTCCGAAATACGACTTGAACATTTCAAAAATCGCGGCGGCAAAGTTTACGAAGAACATTGCAAAAGAGATTCCGAAACCGTCGGGGAGATTTGTGTTCTCGATTTCGTCGTTTTCGGTTTTCTGTATCGCGTATGAGTCGATGAGAGAAATTTCCTGCGTTTCATCGTCGACGAGGTACGCTTTGTAAATGAGCTTATCGCCGTTTATTTCTGTTGTGCAGAAGCAGCCGCCTTTGTCACGCGTTGTTTCCGCAACGGCAGCAACTTCAAGAATCGGCGAAATTGCATCTTCGTTAACGACGTAGCGTTTTGTGCCGGCTGTCGACGGGAGGGCATAGACCGTTCCGTCGGGGTTGACGGCGAATGTTATTTTTTCGCCGTTGTAAATTTCATCGACATAAGTTACGTTCTCAACAAGTGCGTCGCCCTTGACCTGATTTGTGCGAAGATACATATGGTCATGTCCCGCATATACCATGTCTATACCGAGTTCGTCGATTATCGGAATCAGGACGTTTCGCATAATTATAGTGTCGGGTTTGTTTATGTTTTTTCCCGCCGAATACAACGAGCGGTGAGCAAGCACTATTTTCCAGCGGGCATTCGTGTTTGACATGTCGTTTATCAGCCAGTTCCTTTGCGCCTGACTCATCGGATACATGTCGTTTGTGTTAAGCACGGCAAAATGCGCATTGCCGTAATCGAAAGAATAGTATACGCCCTCGACAGATTCGTTTTTGCTTTTGTCAAGACAGAATGTGTTTTTAAAACAATTTGTGTTGAATTTGTTCGTGATATTGCCGTCATGATTGCCAGCAACGGGAACCTGTGTGAGAATATCATTTGCAAACGCGAAGTTGGAAAAATACCAATCCCATTCGTCGTTTGTGTTGTCGTTGACGTAGTCGCCGAGGTTGACGGTAAATTCCGCATCGGGCATTGTCGCGAGTGCACCCTTAAGTGTCAGAGCTGCATGCGCAAAATTTTCGTTGCTGCTTGCCTGTACATCGGCAATCGTGATGAACTTGAACGCATCATCGGCGTTGTCCGTCACGAAAGATTTCGTTTCGCTCCACACGTTCGCGTTCGCGTCGCCCACTCTGTAGGTATACGCCGTGCCGGGTTCGAGATCGGTTACTGCGACTTGATGGGAGTAGCGGCAGCGGTAAAGATTCTGCGTGCCCGAATATGTTTTTGCGTTCTCAAAATTTCCGTTAAACTCCGACGTTTTGATGATTTGAATGGCCGTTCCTGCTTTTCCTGAGGTAAACCAGCAGAAACCTCTGCCCGTTGCGCCGTTGCCATACATGGTGCACGACACATTTATGACGGTATTGTCGGCAGCCGAAGCCGCAGCCGCGCCGCCGGTGAGCATAAGACATGCCAAAAGGACGGAAAGCGTCTTTTTCAATACATTTTTCATTTACAATCCCCCGTTATTTTAGGATAAATTACATAAAAAAGTATAGCATGCTTATCGTAAAATGTCAAATTGTTTTCGCCGCAAATATGCATGCGCACGTTTTTTTTTCTGTGGATTTAAAAAAACAGGCACTGTAAAATGTGCACAATACACAAAAATTACAAAAAATCGACGAAGGTGCTTCTAACAAAATACTCAAAAAAGTACTTGAAAAAAGCGCATAAATTTGGTAAACTAAAAACGGAGGTGTATGCTCTTGAGTAAAAATAGAAAAAGCAGCGCCGAATTACCCGTTTATCTTTTCAAACAGGGACGAAACAGCGAGAGCTACGAATTTTTCGGTTCGCACGCTACTCCCGACGGCGCGGTGTTCCGAGTATGGGCACCGAATGCGAAAAAAGTTGCCGTAACGGGGGATTTTTGCGAATGGAATGAGAATGCATATCCGATGCGCGAAATTGTAGCCGGGGTATGGGAAACGGAAATAAGCGGAATAAAACGGTACGACACGTATAAATATTTTATAGAGAGTAAAAACGGCAGACGTGTTATGAAAGCCGATCCGTATGCCTTTCATGCCGAAACGCGTCCGGGTACAGCCTCGAAGTTTTATGAAATTGATGGTTTCGACTGGACGGACAAGGCGTACTTCTCGCGCAGATCGCGCCGCACGGTGTACGAAAGTCCCGTAAATATTTATGAAATACATGCCGGTTCATGGCGTACGAACACGGACGGTTCTTTTCTGTCTTACCGTATGCTTGCCGATGAACTTGTTCCGTATCTTGCGGAAATGGGTTATACTCATGTCGAACTGATGCCGATAACGGAGCATCCGTTTGACGGCTCATGGGGATATCAGGCTACGGGGTATTTTGCTGTTACATCCCGCTACGGCACACCGCACGATTTTATGTATTTTGTCAACAAAATGCACGAAAACGGTATCGGCGTGATTCTTGATTGGGTGCCCGCGCATTTCCCAAAAGATGAATTCGGACTGTACGAGTTTGACGGCGGTTGCCTTTACGAGTATTCCGACCCGCTAAAACGTGAGCATGCCGATTGGGGAACGCGCGTCTTTGACTACGGGAAAAATGAAGTGGTCAGCTTTCTGATATCTTCCGCATCGTTCTTCTTTAAGAAGTATCACATAGACGGGCTGCGCGTGGATGCCGTCGCATCAATGCTCTATCTTGATTACGGCAAAAAGGACGGCGAATGGCGTCCGAACATATACGGCGGGCGCGAGAATCTTGAAGCGGTGGCTTTCATCCGACAACTGAACGAATGCATTTTCCGTGACCATCCGTACGCTCTCATGATAGCGGAGGAATCCACCGCATGGCCGCTTGTGTCACGCCCCGTGTCCGATGGCGGACTCGGTTTCAATTTTAAGTGGAACATGGGTTGGATGAACGACATTCTTCGTTACACTTCGCTCGACGGTCTGTCGAGAAAATACAATCATGACCTTATAACGTTTTCGCTCTTCTATGCTTTTTCCGAGAATTTTATTCTGCCGATTTCGCACGATGAAGTGGTTCACGGCAAATGTTCGCTGATAAACAAAATGCCGGGAACGTACGAAGAGAAATTCGCCGGAATGAAAGTTTTTCTGGGGTACATGTATTCGCACCCCGGAAAAAAGCTGCTGTTTATGGGTCAGGAATTCGGGCAGTTTATAGAGTGGCAGGAAAAAAAGCAGCTTGACTGGTTTCTGCTCGATTACGATTCGCACCGATCCCTGCACGGTTTCACGCGCGCGCTGAATATGTGCTACAAAAACAACGCGCCGTTTTGGGAAACGGACTATTCATGGGAGGGGTTCAAGTGGCTGGTAAGCGACGACTGCGATAATTCCGTGGCGGCGTTTATGCGCACCGACAAAAAAGGCGGCAGCATTGTTTCGGTGTGTAATTTTACTCCTGTTACACGCAGCAATTACCGCATAGGCATTGCCGATGCGGGTACTCTCACGGTTATGCTGAACTCTGACGACGCCGTTTTCGGCGGCAAAGGGGAGTTTACGAAAAAACGCATCTCAACAAAGGTTATCCCGATGCACGGCAAGGAAAATTCATTTGAAATTACACTGCCGGGATTGTCGTGCCTGTACCTGAAATTTTCACCGGCGAAAAGAAAGGACGAAAAGTAATGGCAAGAAAAACAGAATGTATCGCCATGCTTCTTGCGGGAGGTCAAGGTTCGCGACTCGGAATCCTTACCAAGAAGATAGCAAAACCCGCCGTGCCGTACGGCGGAAAGTACCGGATAATCGATTTTCCTCTGTCAAACTGCGTCAACTCCGGTATTTATACCGTCGGCGTGCTTACGCAGTACCAGCCGCTCGAACTCAACGACTACATCGGCAACGGTCAGGCGTGGGATCTTGACAGAAACGAGGGCGGTGTGCACATTTTATCTCCGTATCAGCAGATAAAAGGTACGGAGTGGTACAAAGGTACGGCAAACGCAATTTATCAAAACATAAATTTCATCGATCGCTACGACCCGGAATACGTCGCGGTGCTGTCGGGAGATCATATCTACAAGATGGATTACTCCAAGATGCTTTCTTTCCACAAAGAGAAAAATGCAGCCTGTACGATAGCCATGCTTGAAGTGCCGTGGGAAGAAGCGTCGCGGTTCGGATTGATGTTTACCGATGACAGCGGCGCGATAACCGCTTTTGAGGAAAAACCGAAAAATCCGAAATCAAACAAGGCGTCTATGGGTGTATATATATTTACGTGGAGCAAGCTGCGTGAATATCTTATAGCCGACGAAAACGATCCCGACAGTTCAAACGATTTCGGAAAAAACGTTATCCCCGCGATGCACGGAGCGGGCGAACGGCTTTTTGCATACAAGTTCGACGGATATTGGAAGGATGTCGGTACGATAGACAGCCTGTGGGAAGCAAACCTTGACTTGCTGAATCCGAAAGCGAATATAGACCTTACGGATGAGGATTGGCGCATTTACTGCAAAAACTCTGCGCTTGCGCCGCACTTTGTGTCGTCCGACGCGTTTGTGCAGAATTCGCTCGTTTCCGGCGGCTGCTACATAGACGGTCATATAGATTATTCCGTGTTGTTCGCAAACGTCAACGTCGAAAAGGGTGCCGTCGTCAAATATTCGATAGTCATGCCGGGCGCGACGGTAAAAGCCGGCGCGACGGTGCAGTATGCCATGATTGCCGAAAACGCCGTTATCGAGAGCGGTGCGGTTGTCGGCGAAGACCCGGAACATTGCGGCGACCTGTCAAAATGGGGAGTCACCGTTATCGGCTCGGACGTTGTGATAGGCAAAGATGCAAAGGTGAGCGCAAACAAAATGATAGACGAAGATGTTGAAGGAGGTGTCGAAGTATGAGAGGGAACAATGTTCTCGGAATTATTTTTGCAAATGCCGACGATTCCGCGATACCTGAAATAACGGGAGTCCGCTCCATGGCGAGCGTTCCGTTCGGCGGCGGTTACCGCCTTATAGATTTTGTTCTTTCCAAAATGGTCAATGCCGGTATGACGAAAGTCGGAATAATCACAAACAACAACTACCGTTCTCTGATGGATCATATCGGCGGCGGCAAGCCGTGGGATCTCTCACGTAAGACTGAGGGTCTTTATCTTCTCCCACCGTTTAACTACGACGCCGTCGAAAATTACAATACGAGCCGTATCGGCGCACTTAAAAACATATCGGATTTTCTCACGCGCTCAAAAGAGGAATACGTTTTTATCAGTGACTGTACCACGGTATCGGATCTTAAACTTGCGGAAGTATTCGCATTCCATGAGGAACATAACGCCGACATCACCATGCTTTACGCCGAAGGCAAAACACCGCTGCTTGCCGAGCAGCCCGTTGTTTCCGAAATCGATGATAGCGGCAGGATAAACCGTCTTTCGTTCGGTGCGTCCGGCGAACAGGCGAAATACATAGCGAAGATGACTTTGATGAAAAAAAGTCTTTTGGAGCGGCTTGTTTCGGAATGCTGGGCGAAGGGTTACGGTTCTTTCGAAAAAGACATATTTATAAAGAATCTTGACAAGCTGCGCATCTACGGTTTTGAAATGAACGGATTTGTCAGAGTCATAGATTCGATTGCGTCGTTCTTTGAAGCCAATTTTGCGCTGCTCGATCACGGAAATTATCTTAAACTGTTCAGTTCCGCGCCGGTGCTTACAAAGGTTTATGAGGACATGCCCGCAGTCTACGGGTTGGGCAGCAGCGTCAAAAATTCGCTTATAGCCGACGGCTGCATCATTAACGGTACGGTGGAGAACAGCATTTTGTTCAGAGGATGCCGTGTTGAGCGCAACGCGACGGTAAAAAACAGTATCCTGTTCCCGCATGCGTTTGTTGCCGAGGATGCCGCGCTTGAATACTGCATCACCGACAAATCGGTTACGATTCGCCACGGTAAAACGCTTGTGGGGGCGGATACGTATCCCGTTTATATCGGTAAAAACATACAAATCTAATCTTCGGAAGAAAGGGAGAATGCACAATGAAAGTACTATATGCCGTAAGCGAAGCAAAACCGTTTATTGCAAGCGGCGGACTTGCCGACGTTGCGGGCAGCTTGCCTGTGGCGTTAAGACGGCGTCTTATCGGCTGCAGACTCGTTATGCCGCTGTATGAGGGGATTCCCGAGGAGTATAAAAACGATATGCGCTTTATAACGCATATCACAGTTCCCGTGGCATGGCGGCGTCAGTACTGCGGAATTTTCGAACTGAAGTATCAGGGCGTTATCTGCTACTTTATCGACAATCAGTACTATTTCAAACGTCAGGGAATATACGGTCACTACGACGACGCGGAGCGTTTTGCGTTTTTCTCGCGCGCCGTGCTCGAAATGATTCCGTACATCGACTTCAAACCGGACGTCATTCACTGCAATGACTGGCAGACGGCTCTTGTTCCGGTGTATTACTCGAAGTATTACGCCGCAAGCAGCGGTTTTGAGAATATCAAGACGGTGTTCACGATACACAATATTCAGTACCAGGGCAAGTACGGACGTGAGATACTCGGCGACGTTGCCGGTTTTTCCGACGAGGATGCTTCACTGCTCGAAAACGACGGCTGCATCAATTTTATGAAGGGTGCAATAGAATGCTCGAACGTGGTTACCACCGTGTCGCCGAGTTACGCTCAGGAGATTCTCGACCCGTGGTATGCCTACGGACTCGATTCCATACTCAACGCGAGAAAATATAAGCTGCACGGCATTCTAAACGGCATTGACACAACCCTCAACGACCCGGCGACCGATAAGGCTCTTCCCGCGCATTTTGATGCGGAACACATTGAAGGCAAAGCGGAGTGCAAGGCATGTCTGCAGGAGGAAATGGGGCTTCCCGTGAGAGCGGATGTGCCGCTTATCGGCGTTGTGAGCCGCCTTGTGTCGCATAAAGGTTTTGACCTCATCAAATGTGTTCTTGACGAGCTGCTGACGGGCAGTGATGTTCAAATGGTCGTCTTGGGTTCGGGTGAGTGGCAGTACGAGAGCTTCTTCAGTGACGCGGCACGGAAATATCCCGATAAACTCGCCGTGAAACTCGGATTTATCCCCGCTCTGGCGTCACGTATCTACGGCGGCAGCGATATGTTCCTTATGCCCAGCAAGAGCGAACCGTGCGGACTTTCACAGATGTTCGCGCTGCGCTACGGTTCAGTTCCGATAGTCCGCGCCACCGGCGGACTTAAGGACAGCGTCACCGATTCGGGTATACTCGGCGAGGGTAACGGCTTTGTGTTCGATGATTACAATGCGCATGAAATGCTTCACACAATAAGACGCGCTATTGACGGCTACGCCGACAGCGACGGCTGGGCGATACTGCGCAAACGCGCGATGGAATGCGACTTCGGCTGGGGACGCTCCGCAAACGAGTATATTAAACTTTATAAGCAGCTTGTGAAAGAATAAGACTGCTTGACGGAATAAAGGGGGTAATTCCAATGGCGCATTTTCTTTTTTCCGCTTTTGCGGATGAAGCGGGCGGCGGACTTTTAAGTCAGATTGACGCTCTCAGAGCGAACGGCTTTACGCATATCGAACCGCGCGGACTTGACGACGGCAACGTTTCCGATATCACGGCGGCGCAGGCGAAAGAGGTAAGGCGGATTCTTGATGAACACGGTATCGGTGTTTCCGCTGTAGGCTCGCGTTTCGGCAAAATCGGGATAACCGATGCTTTCGAACCGCATTTTGACGAGTTCAAACGCTGTGTGGAAACCGCGTGTATCCTCGGAACGCAAAACATCAGGATGTTCAGTTTTTACATTCCCGACGGAGATGATGCCGAACGGTACAGAGATGAAGTTTTTGAACGCCTTGAAAAAATGGCTGACTATTCGCGTTCAAACGGTATTTGGTGCTGCCACGAAAATGAGAAGGGCATTTACGGAGATGTCGACGACAGATGTCTTGATATCCTCAAAACCTTTGACGGCAAAATAAAGGGCGTGTTTGACCCCGCGAATTTTATACAGTGTCATGTTGAGATTCTGCCCGCATACGGCAAGCTCGAGAGTTACATTGAATATATGCATGTCAAAGACTGCCGTATGTCGGACGGCTTCGTTGTTCCGTGCGGAAAGGGCGACGGCAATATAGAGGAGCTTCTTCGCCGCTTCAACGAAAAAGACGGCGACCGCTTTTTGACACTTGAACCGCATCTTACGGTATTTGACGGACTCAAGTCGCTTGAACGCAACGGCGGCGCGGATTCTGTAAAGGAGCAGTATCTCTATCCGTCAAACCGCAGTGCTTTTGACGCGGCTTGCTCCGCGTTCAGAAAGGTGCTTGAACGCGCTCTTGCGTAAAATGTGAAGTGCGCGTGCGGTCTTTTGAACGCTGATAATTCGGAAAACGAAAAAAACAGGAAGCAAAAAAACAAAAACGGGGACGGTGAATTTCGACAATTCACCGCAGTCCCGTTTTTTACGCCGTTATGAGGCGTTTTTTTATTTGCCGTCCGAGAACAATCAAATTTGCCTGTTTTCCGTCTTTCTGTATTCCGTAGGACTTTTTCCGTACCATTTGCGAAACGACTCCGCGTAATAACTGCCGCCGCCAAACCCGACAGCAAAGGCTATTTCCGTTATCGTCATGTCGGTGTTTTTCAGAAGTTCCGTACTCTTGTCCGAATATGTCAAAAATGATTTTCCCGTTTCGGCAAGAAAGAAACGATGAACAGTCTTAATTTCGTGTTGTCCCTGTGAGTTTTGTTTTGCTTCGCTGCGGAAATTGTTTCTTGAATTGTCTGTGAAATACGGAAACAAAAAATTATTTTTTTAAATGTTGACAAACCAAACAGAAAATGTTAAAATAGAAACCATGAGGAAATAAATTGCAAAAAAATTGAAGAAAAGGCTTGACAGACAAAATGAAACGTGCGACAATCTTAACAGACAGACAGACAGACAGACAGACAGACAGACAGACAGCGGCGTAACTGCGCCCTTTTTGTGTTTTAAAAATACTGCATCGGCTTCGTTTATTACGGGGTCGGTGTTTTTTGCTGTCTAAAAACGGTATGACCGAAGTGCAGACGTTGATTTGTGTCACTTCGTAAAATACAAAAATAAAATGGAGGGTTTACCATGAAAAACAAAAATCGACGCATTATGCGCCGTGCGCTGAGTGTTATACTCGCGCTATTAATGCTGCTTACGGTTGTGCCATTGACCGTGTTCGCAGAGGAAACGGAAACGGCAACAGCAACAAAAACATTTGAAACAGGGGACATTATCGGGTTCGGTTCATATCCGCAGAGCGAAGTGACGGACGCGACGCTCAAATCTGCGCTGACGGCTGAAGCGGGTTCGACTGACGGATGGACGAGCTACGGGTACTACATCGGAAACGAACAAA
>CAVKLD010000058.1:0-12940 GCA_963657065.1 bacterium | reverse complement strand
CAGCGTCCCTTTTCGGCACTTTTCGCCCTTTTCGTCTTGACCCCCGTCAGCAAGTGAAGCACCTCAAGAAACGAAAATTGCTCGAAAATTAACAGCTGTCGGGTGTAAAGCGGTTTTATGCGGCAAAATCGCGTTGTTTTTTATCACAGAGATTCCTTAAGCGGTAAGATTCCGCCTATATCTTTTAATCTGCCGTGCGTTAATTCAACTGCCGTGCAGCCATGCGCACAAAGAAAAGCACGTATTCGTTCGCCGTCACGATGATAGTCAAGGCTACCCGTGAACGCGACGGTATTTTTCGACAGCTTTCCCGAACATCCGCCTATGAAACCGCAGTGATTTTCAGTCAGAAAAATATCGCCTTTTTCTATTTCGAGAACATCAAAACCGACTTGTTTCGCAATGCGTGATATTCCGCAGTCGTCTGTGATGACGGCGCGTTCCGTGACGGGACAAACGGAGCATTTTGCATATCCTTGCCGAATATTCACGAGTTTTAAGTCGCAATTTGCGCCTGCCGTTTTCAGTTTTTTTGACAGATGTGATTTCAACCCGAAAAGATATCCGCCGCAAACGGCAGCGTTAAAGCGAATTTCATCCGGATAAATCGGCTGCGGCGAACAGTCCGCTGCAATTTCAAAACCCAACTGCGTTAATTGCAATGCGAGTTGCGCCTGGTATTCGTCTGAAATGATTATTCTGCCGCCCAAATGACATATTTGCATGTCCGCGTGTGCGCAGACTTCATGCTGCGTGTGCGGCGTGGGGGCAGTTTTCAGTACGTTGATACCGCGCAGTGCGAGTAAACGAGCGATCGCCGCGTCCGAACACACGCAAAGCGTTACATCATTCTCTGGCAGGTTGGGCGACTTTATAAAACGATCCGCCATTGTTTATCCTCTTATGAATCTGCGCCACGGCTTGGCGGCGATAAAACAGCAGGCGGTTCCGAGCGCGGCGGTTACTGTCCACGTAATTACAACGGCGTGCCATCCGAAATTCTCCGATACCGTGCCGAAAATGTAGATTGCGGCAGCCGAGCCGACATATGTGAGTGAGTTTATGATGCCGGACATTGTGGATACCGCGCCGTATTTTTCGAAACGTGCGGGGACTATACATACAAGGAAAAAATTCACTCCGTGCATTGTTCCGACGGCGAGAGCACTTACCAAAAGCGTTAAGTACTGGTTTGACGAGTAAAAAAACACGAGCACCGCACAGCAGACAAAGCCAATTGTGAATATCCACCCCGCGCCTTTTGTTTCTTCATGAACAAATTTGTTGTTAATGATTCCTATTACCTTGAGCGAAATTACGCCGAGAATCGGCAGTAAGACCGATTTAAGGATAGCATTTGAACTTTGCAGGGAAAATGTTTCGCTAATGAAAGTGGGAACCCAGTCGGTAATTCCGTCGCGAAGTGCCCCCTGAAAGATTATCGCAAGCGCTATGATCGGAAATCCCGATGATAAAATCGCACCGAATGAGAGTTTCGGATACTCGGAGGACGCCGCCGCTTGTTTCGCGACTGTTCTTTTTTTAAACGGATCGCCGTCCTTGAAGGCACTCTTGCAGCCTGTCAGCCACGCCGCAAGTATCGCGGCGCAAATGACGGCGGAGGCAAAGAAAGTATACTTCCATGTGAAAAATTTTATCCATACAAGCGACGATGTGAGATAAAGAAAAACCGTGCCCGATATCCCGGCGATGTTAACGTTTACGCATGCATCATTATAACGCTTCTCTTCCATTGTTGCGGCGAGAATGCGTACCATCGGAGGCCATAGCATTGACTGCGCAAAGCCGTTTAAAAACCAGATTGCGGCTCTTGCCGTTGAGTCTGTGCACAGAGCCATGGCGGCGTTCAGCACGGCTGTTGCGGCAAGACCGATTGAAATCATTTTTTGCGGTTTTATTTTATCGCCCAAAATTCCGCTTATTATCTGCCCTGCGCCGTATGAAATAAGCGACGCACTTTCGGGAATGCCTGCCACTGATTTTGCGAGTCCCTCCGATTCGGTTATCGCCGCCATTACGATGGAATAATCCTTGCGCGTGAGGTAGCTTGCAAAATACACGAGCGGACAGAGCACCGCAAAAAGATCCGCCGCCGTTTTCTTTCCCGGCGAGGTGATTTTATTTGACATTTGCGTCACCGTTTCTCTGTTACTTCATTCCGGTAGAGCCGAATCCGCCGGTTCCTCTTACTGTGTCCGACAGTTCGCTGGATACTTCAAAACATGCCTTTATAAACGGAATTATTGCAATTTGAGCAATTCGTTCGCCAAATTCAATAGTCTGTGTTTCGGCAGACTGGTTGAACAGCGATACCATCACTTCGCCCCTGTAGTCGCTGTCGATAACGCCGACTTTGTTTGCCGGAGCGAGTCCGCGTTTTGTCGCAAGCCCGCTGCGTGCAAATATAAGCCCTACGCAGTCTTCGGGAATCTCGAACGAAAGTCCCGTATGTACGAGCCGTGTTTCTCCGGGGGCGATTGCTATCGGTTTTTTTTCTGCGTTATAGAGGTCCGCGCCCGCGCTGTACTGCGTGCCGTACGTCGGCACGATTGCATTTTCCGTTAGTTTTTTTATTTTTACGACCGATGTCATCTTTGCTTCTCCGTGTGATTTATTTGACGAATTCGTTGTAAATTGCCTTGATGGTTTTTTGGAAGTCCTTTTCCTCAACGGCAACAATTATGTTGATTTCGCTCGAACCCTGGTCAATCATTCTTATGTTGATGTGATTTTCGGCAAGCGCCGTAAACAGTCTGGCAGCCGTGCCTTCATTTGCAACCATTCCTCTGCCGACGACTGCGACAAGACAGAGGTTTTCGACAAGCGTAATCGAGTCGGGGTTGACTTTTTTTACCATTTCGGCGGTTATCGAGCCTTTGCACTCCGCGATTGCCTTCGATTCAATGAGTACGCTCATCGTGTCGATGCCGGAGGGGAGATGTTCGAAAGAAATGTTGTGATTTTCGAGCACTTCCAGCACCTTTTTTCCGAAACCAACCTCGCTGTTCATCATGTCTTTTTCGACGTGAAGCGCGGTGATGCCTTTTTTTCCGGCGATGCCTGTGATAACGGTGTCAACTATGTTGCTGGACGCCTTGGGGACTATCATTGTGCCCGGAGCCTTCGGGTCGTTCGTGTTTCTGATGTTTATCGGTATTCCCGCCTTGCGAACGGGGAAAATCGCTTCGTCGTGCATGACGGTCGCGCCCATGTAGGACAGCTCGCGCAGTTCTCTGTAAGTGATTTCGGGTATCGGACGCGGATTTTCGACGTGACGCGGGTCAGCCATGAGCATGCCCGAAACGTCTGTCCAGTTTTCGTATATGTCCGCGCCTACGGCACCCGCAACGATTGAACCCGTTATGTCAGAGCCGCCGCGCGAAAATGTCTTTATCATGCCGTTCGGCAGGATTCCGTAAAAACCGGGGATTACGGCATATTCATGCAGCGAGAGTACTTTTGCAAGCTCTTTTTCCGTTTTTTCGCCGTCCAGTTTGCCGTTGTCATCGAAGAAAATGCAGTCCTCCGCGTCGACGAAAGGAAAGCCGAGAAAAGCGGCAAGCAGTTTTGAATTGAGGTATTCGCCGCGGCTTGCAATGTAGTCGCATCCGGCGTGGTGCATTATCGCCATCTTTATGCCGGCGAGATCCTCGTCCAGTGAGAACGAAAGTTTTAAATCCGCTATTATTTCGCGGTAACGGTTTGTTATTTTTTCGAATGTTTCATCAATGTTCCGTTTTTCGCTTGCAAGGCGGAAACACTGCAGAAGAAGGTCGGTAACTTTCTCGTCGTGGGAATTTCTTTTGCCGGGAGCGGATGCGACAACATAGCGGCGCGACGTGTCGCTTTTTATTATTGCCGCGACTTTTTTAAACTGAATCGCATCGGCAAGCGAGGAGCCGCCGAACTTTACAACTTTAAGCATAATATACACTCCGATTTCAAGATTTGATTTTACATATCATTATACTGTTTTTGCCGGATGAATACAACACGATTTCTATATTTTTTATTTATAATACATATTATGCCATTTGCATCGGCAAAAGGACTTTCGGCAAAGCGGAATTTCATCAAAAAAGCACTCAAGCCTGAGCTTAAGTGCTTCTTTTGGAGCTGCTAACCGGAATTGAACCGGTGACCTCATCCTTACCAAGGATGCGCTCTACCGCCTGAGCCATAGCAGCAAAAAATGGCGACCCGGAACGGGCTCGAACCGTCGACCTCTAGCGTGACAGGCTAGCGTTCTAACCAACTGAACTACCGGGCCACATCTGACAACGTGACAATTATACAGGAACATTGACCCGTTGTCAAGAGTAATTTTTAAATATTTCGCAATTTTCGTTTTTGGAATTATTTTACAATATCCTTCAGTGACACCACGCTGAAGCCGTTCCCCAAATGCCTGTGTTTTTGCAAAAACCTATACTTGAGATTCGTGACGTAACCGACAAGTTCGTCGTCGGTCATGCCGTTGCGTTTGCATGCGAAGAGCGTTTTTTCCTCCCGCGATTCTCCCGGCAGCAGGCGGTAGTCTTTCAGTGAGGCTTCGGAAAAACCGATTACGTCGTTATCTTTTTGCGGAATCAGACCTATCGGGATAATTTCAAATTTTCCGGTGTTGTCGATTTCGTAAGTGATTTCGATATAACAGTAATCATTCGGCTTGCCGTCGGTGAATGTAAAATTTTTGTTCATGTACTCGATTGCATTGGTGTTGCTGACGCGGTGCTCTTCGAGGAAACGCGAAACGTATTGCAGGTCGTAATCGGAAAACGCCGCTACTTTTGTTTGTACGTTCCCGATTTTAAGCGAGCTAAACGCAGCGTGATATACGGCGGCGCCCGCAGCGGAAACAAGTGCAACGCAGCAAATTACGGCAATGATGATTTTCTTTTTCATAAGAATCCTCCTTGATTTGTATTTCGGCAAAACGGGGAGGGAATAGGATCAAATGTCGGAATCGTGTCCTTTGAATTTGTCTTTAACGTCGTTCCATTTTTTCTCGAGTTCGGCAAGCGTCTTGTATGAACGTTTTTTTGCGTAGGTGCGAAACAGCCGCATTGTTCTGCGCGGATATTTGCCCTCGCCGCGTTTACTCATCAGTTCCGTCTGCTTTTTTAAATCGCTTAACTGTTCTGAAACATCGTTTTTCCATGACGACAACTTTTCCGAACCCGATGTAAGGGTTTGATAAAGTTCATTGTATTTTTCCTGCGCGTCGCCGATCAACGTTTCCGCCGTGGCTTTTACCATTTCGGTCGCGGTGTTGATGTTCAGCTTCAGCTCGTCGAGCTTGCGCATGAGCTTCGAAACATCCGCAGCCGCACGAACCGTTACGGTGAGGTCGAACACGAAAACGACAAGGATGACAACCAGAATCGGTTTGTAGAGTTGTGTCGGGATGAAACTCATCATGTATGTGTATATGGGACTTATGAGATAGCAGAACAAAAACGCGAAAAGTCCCCAGTAGCAGGTGTGCTTAAAACAAATCCTGCCCTTAATGTTGAGAAATTCGTCCGTGTAGTCCCACCACCGCGCATGAAACAGCTTTTCCATGAGGAAACTTGTGATGTACTCCACGACGTCGGCAAATACCGCGCCGATGAGAATGACGAGCCACCACCGCTTTTCGTGCGGTTCGGAGAACGGCAGCACCAGTATTTCAAACACGAGTGCGCCCGTGCCGTATATGGGGCAGAGGGGACCGTTTAAGAAACCCGTGTTGATTATTTTGAATTCTTTTTTGCCCGATGTGAAGTATTCACCTATTGTGCGGTATGTGGATTCCACCGCCCAGCCGATCGCGCTGTAGATGAAGAACATCAGTACATAGTTTACGATTTTATCGAGCATTGTTTTTCTCCGACATTCTTCTTGCTTCGTCGAACCGACGCGCAAAGTACTTTATTTCGCCGCGCATCATTTCGCGTGTGGCGCAGTATTTGTCAATGAGCGATACCGCCCAGCCTTCTTTTGATTTCGGCGGAACGACCGTAAGCGGCCACATGTGACGGAGAATTATGTAACGACCCTTTTCGTTCAGCGTCGGGTCGAGTTCTTTCGCGTTTTTTGCCGCGAACGCGGGGTGACGGTAGCCGTGCGGACGATGGCTCCAGTCGCCGTCGTGCCAGTCGTAGTATGTCAAATCGTGCATGATGGCAGCGCGTGTCGCGGTCCGCACATCGAGCGAATGAGCGCGGCAGTAAAGGAACGTGAGATAGGCAACGCTGCGCACATGGTCAAGACGGTTTACCTCGGAGTGCTGCGGGAACGCCGCCTGCCCCTGCATATTGTCTGTAAAATACAAATCATCTATAATTTTAAAAAATTCGGGTTCGTTTTCGGGTGTGATGTTATATGAACGCACCCAACCGTTAAAAAGTTTTCCCAAGTTTATCCGATTCCTTTCAAAAAAAATAAAGTGAACATAAACTTTTTATGATTTTAACATACGCACCGTGTTTTTTCAATCGAAATAAATAAAAATTAATCCTATATTAATGTTTGACATTTTGCCCTCAATGGGTTATACTCTTTTCTGCGAGTGAGACGGACGGTTGCGCCTGAAGCATTATGCTTGGTGAGGAAAGTCCGGGCTCCGCAGAGCGGGATAACGGCTAACGGCCGCCGAGGGTGACCTTAAGGGAAAGTGCAACAGAGATATACCGCCTGCTTCGGCAGGTAAGGGTGGAAAGGCGAGGTAAGAGCTCACCGGCGCAGCGGAGACGTTTGCGCCCTGTAAACCCTATCCGGAGCAACACCGAGGGAAGTGGCTTGCTCGGCCCATACTTCGAAAGGTGGCGTGAACGCACGGGCAACCGTGCGTCAAGACAGATGACCGTCTTAAATGACAGAACCCGGCTTACAGGCTCACTCGCTTTTTTTTATTTTGTGTTTATGTTTTGATTTTCGTAACTTTGCGCCGAGAACGGATAGATTACATGCAAACGCCTTATATTGACGCGTATTAAGACGGGAAAACAGACGGTTTTTAATGATTTGTTCATATTTGGTTATCGTGAAATTATCTTAAAACGCATATTTCATGTAATGTGTTTAATTTTTGCACAAAAAATACGGCTGTTTTATCTGTAATCTTTGCGTCGGTTTGTTATAAATGTAAACATTGTAAAATCGCTTAAAAAATGCTTGAAATTCGCGCTCGATAATGGTAATATTAGTTTGCAAGATATGGATGCCCATATTTGTAATCAGGATGAAAGTGAGGGACAATAATAATGAACGATGCACTTGTAGAAAACATCAAGAGATTCCTTCTTGGTCTCGCAGACGTATTCAGAACTTTCTTCAATCTGTTCAAGAAAAATGAAGAGAACGACGAAGAAAACACCTGATTCGCTACTTGCAAAAACACAATAAATTATTAATGAAAAGAGGTGCAGACAAATGTTTTTGGAGACAAAATTCGATGCTGATGCATGGTTTAACGATATCAAGGCTTTCGCTGACAAGCTCGCCGATGCTATCAAACGTGCTATCGCAACAATTAAGACTTTCGTAGATAGCTGGAAAAAGCCCCTCGACATCGCTACCGAGCCGGAAGAATAATTCTTTAGCTGATTTTTTAATTGCAAACGAAAAGAGGTGCAAGTTAGATGGAAAATTTCTTCGAGAAGATTATTACTCTGCTCAACACTATCGCTGCTTTCCTTAAGAAGCTCTTTACTTGGAAAGAGGAAGACTTTGATTCGGCTGTGAGTAAGGTTGAACAGTACAGCAAAGAGCACACGGATTCTGCTAACGCAGAATAATATGTGTTTTCTTTGTTTTGATACTTAACTGAAAAGAGGTGCAACGTACAATGAAAATCAATGATGTTGTTGAGGCAATCAGAAAGGCTATTGAAAACCTTATCAAAATCATCAGCGAGTTCTTCGCTAAGTTCGACGTAAGACCGAACTATGAGAGAGAAAGCTGGACGGCAACTTATCCCTACGAGGATGATACGGACAATGCCAACGCATAATGGCTTTGTGCTCTGACTCTGAGGTTTTTATTTGAAAATTATGCATAATTAAAAAACAGCTCCTTTACGGGGCTGTTTTTTTGATATTATGCGAAAAAAACAGCCGAGGTTCGCAAAGAACCCCGGCACAAGCCGACGGGAGAGAAACCCGTGTCGGTTTTCGCGCCCGTCGGATTATTTATTCCGCGTCACTGTTGGCTGCTTCTTCCGCCTTTGCCTGTGCGATCATGTCATCGATAGAGAGCACTGCGGGGGCATCGTCAACGTGCGCTTCTTCCTTTGCCGCTTTTTCGGGAGTGGGAAGGAGAGCCTTTATTGAAAGGCTGATGCGCTTCTTGTCGAAGTCGATATCCGTAACAAGCACTTCAACTTCGTCGCCTATCGAGAGAACGTCCTGCGGCTTGTCGATGCGCTCGTTTGCAATCTGCGAAATATGAATAAGACCTTCCATTTTCGGGAAAATTTCAGCAAAAGCACCGAAAGTGGTCATTCTTACGATCTTGACCTTTATCTTGCTGCCGACGGGATAATCTCTCTTGAGAATTTCCCACGGATTGTCTTCCGCTTTCTTGTAACCGAGAGAAATTTTCTTCTTTTCACGGTCGAGAGCCTTAACATAAACGTCAACCGTATCACCGACGTTTACGATTTCCGACGGATGCTTGATGCGTTTCCATGAAAGCTCCGTTCTGTGAATCATGCCGTCAACGCCTGCGGCAAGCTCAACGAATGCGCCGTAGTCCGTGAGAGATTTGACAACGCCCGTGAATTTCTGACCTTCCTCAACTTCCGCCCAGAAGTTCTCCTGCGCTTCTTTACGGATTGTCTTCATAGCGTCGCGAATCGAGCCGACGGCAGCTCTGCGGCGGCGTTTGTCAATGTCAATGACAACGAACTTAACAGTTTTGTTGAGCATGTCCTCAAGTCTGCCGTTTTTCGGAACGGTGGAGAGGGAAGCGGGAACGAAAATTCTAATGCCGTTTGTATAAACAATAAGACCCTTGCTGATTACTTCAACAACATTACCCTCAAGAATTGTTCCCTCCTTATTTGCTTCGACGATAGAGTCCCAATAACGGATGACGTCATAACGGCGCTTCGAGAGCATTATTGTGCCCTCTGCATCATTGGTTTTCATGATGATGAGGTTAAGCTCGTCGCCAACTTTAAGTTCTTTTTCGGGGTCAGCCGTGGGGTCTGCGCTGTATTCGTCAATCGGAATATAGCCTGTTTGTTTTCTGCCGATGTCAACCTGGATTTCGTTGGGAGCGATTCTCATGACCGTGCCCACTACTTTCTGGTCGTTGCTCATGCTGTTGAGGGATTCCTCAAGAGCCTGCTCGAAGGACAAATCTTCGGATTTCACGGCAGCTTCGGCCTGTCCTGCGGTTTCTGCTGCTGTCGAGATGTTTTCTGTAATCTCTGCCATTGTTGTTAAAACCTCCTTAATTGTACCGCTCGGAGTGGACGCTCCGGCAGTAACTCCGATCGAACGGACGTCTGATATTTTAATTTCGGATAACTCCGTAACGTCCTCGATAAGATACGACGGACAGTGCCGGCTGCACAGTTCCCAAAGTTTTTCGGTATTTGAGCTGTTCCTGCCGCCGATTACTATCATCATATCGTTCTTTGCCGAAAGACTTAATGCTTCTTCCTGACGCAAAGCGGTAGCATTGCATATTGTATCAAATATTTCGAGATTTGTATATACTTTTTTTGCAAATTTCTCGCATTTTTTAAATTCGTCGGCTGAAAAAGTCGTTTGCGACACCATGCAAATTTTTTTTTGGACAAGTTCACGGTGTTCTGTCGCAAGTTTTTTCAGCGCATCAAGGCTGTTGATCACAAACACGTCGCTTTTCGCGTAGCTTTTTATTCCCAGCACTTCGGGGTGCGAGGGGTTTCCCGCGATTATCACGGCGGCGCAGCCGTCCGAACGGCTTTCGACGATGCGGTGTATTTTTTTGACGAACGGGCAGGTGCCGTCGACCGTGTGCACGGCTTTTTCTTCGATTTGCGTCTGAATATCGCGCGGGACTCCGTGAGCGCGGATGACGAGCGTTGCGCCGTCGGGAATATCCTGCACGTTTTCCACCGCGTACACGCCCTTTTCTTCGAGGTGCTTTATAAAACCAGGATTGTGTATCAACGGACCGAAAGTGCATACGTGCGCGTTTGAATCAATCAGTTTTTCGACGCAGTCCACTGCGCGGGCGACGCCGAAGCAGAATCCTGCCGTTTCGGCAACCGTGATTTTTACGGACAACTCATTCACCGTCCTTTTCAGCGGAGATTGTTTTGTTCGCGAGTTCGGTTATGCGGTTTACAACCTCATCGAGCGTCAGGTCGGAGCTGTCAAGCGGGACAGCATCCTCGGCGGCTTTCAGCGGAGCGGCGGCGCGGTGCGAATCGTTGTAGTCGCGCTGCTTTATTTCGTCGAGCAGCGCGTCGTATTCGACCGGCGTGCCTTTCTCCGCAAGTTCGTCAAACCGTCTTTTCGCTCTGACTTCGGCGGACGCGGTCAGAAATATTTTAAGCTGTGCGTCGGGCAATATCACCGTGCCGATGTCCCTGCCGTCCATTATGACGTTGTTGTTTTTTGCAATTTCTTTTTGAAGTCCGAACAAAAATGCGCGGACAGCCGGGATGGCTGAAACGTTTGACGCCGCCATTGACGCTTCCGGCTTGCGTATCGCGTCGGAAACATCCTCGCCGTTCAGAAAAACGTGCTGGATGCCGTTTTCAAATTTCAGTTCCGCCGTTATTTCGGGCAGCATTGCAGCTACTTTTTCACGGTCATCGGTTCGTATTCCGCGTCGAAGCGCAGCTACTCCCACCGTGCGGTAGAGTGCGCCCGTGTCAACGTAGATAAATCCGAGTTTTGCGGCTGCCATGCGCGCAGCCGTGCTTTTTCCCGCGCCCGCGGGACCGTCAATTGCAATGTTTATCATGATACCTGTTTCTCCCTTGATGTTTTTCGTATGATAATTCTTATGGTGATATGATTTTTTTGGGGGTAAGAAGAAAACACACCGCGTCTTTCCGTCGGCTTACACGTTTCTTCCTGTTGCCGCTCCCGTCGAGAAAGCTATTTGCAGATTGAATCCGCCCGTGTAGGCGTCGACGTCTATAACCTCTCCGGCAAAGAACAGTCCTGCGCATTTTTTAGACTGCATCGTTTTTGGGTCGATTTCGTTTACCGCTATACCGCCCGACGTGACAATTGCTTCTTCAATCGGACGCGCTTTTTTGATTGTAAAAGTCAGATTTTTTAACAGTGACACTATCTCGCGCCGTTCTTCGCGTGTTATGCCGTTCACATGTTTCGACGGGTCGATGCCGCTCATCTCCGTTATTACCGGCACGAGCGATTTCGGCAGAAGTCCGCGCAGTACGGTCGGAAGTCCCTTAGTCGGAGCGGCGGCAAATTCGCGTATAAGACGTTCGTCGAGCTTTTCTTCCGACAGCGCGGGTTTTAAGTCGACCGTACACATGTAGCGTCCCGGCGTTATGTCGCGCAGATGTGACGACGCGCTCAAAATCATGGGGCCCGATACGCCGAAGTGAGTGAACAGCATTTCGCCGAAGTCCGAATACACGTCCTTGTATTTTTGTTTATCGTAAACCGTCAGCGACACGTTTTTGAGCGACAGCCCCGTGCAGTCTTTGCACCATCCGTCTTCCGTTTCGAGCGGAACGAGTGAGCCTTTCGGCGGTATTATCGTGTGCCCGACGCTCTGCGCAAGCGTGTATCCGTCGCCCGTCGAGCCTGTAACCGGATAGGATTTCCCGCCGGTCGCAATAATGACCGCGTCCGCCTGTGTCATTGCGCCGTTTTCCGTTACGACGCCTTTTATTGCGCCGTTTTCGGCAACGAGCGACGAAACGCGTGTGTCGGTTACTATTTTCGCCCCGCTTGTTTTCGCAAACTTTATGAGCGCATCCACAATGTCGACCGCCTTGTCCGATTCCGGAAAAACGCGGTTGCCGCGCTCTATCTTCAGACTGACGCCCATTTCTTCAAACAAATCCATTGTGTCAACCGGCATAAAACGGGAAAATGCACTGTACAGAAAACGGTTGTTCACCGGAACGGCATCCATCAGTTCGTTTATCAGCGTGCACGCGTTGGTGACGTTGCAGCGTCCATTGCCCGTTATCATCAGTTTCCGCGCCGGTCGGGCATTGCGTTCGAACACCGTCACGTCAAGTCCGCGTTTCGCGGCAAACCCCGCTGCGGTAAGTCCCGCCGCGCCGCCGCCTATAACTATTGCTTTTTTCATATCTTCTTTTGTTATCCTTTTCCTCCGCGCTGCGCGGTTTTTTCGCCGAACATAATGTACACTTTGAATTTTTGACCGCATTTCGGACACTGCGTCGTGTGTTTGCCTCTGACTTTCTTCAGGCGAAGCAGCGAACCGCACGCGGGACAGTTTTTGTAGACGTGCTCACGGTCATTCATGTTCGCTTTCATCCTGTCGATTTTCGGCACTGTGCGCGAGCAAAATTGCAGATACCGCTCGTTTTCAAGCGTTCGCGACGCGATGTTGCGCGAGAGCATTCTGAAAATCGCGACGGCGTACAGCAGTGTGTTAAAAATCGAAAAAACAGTGCTCAGCCAACGCCACGGCGTAAACCGCGCGGCGATGCACAGTCCCCAGAAAACGAGGGAAAGCGAAATCAGCAGCCGCGAAAGACGGTCGAACCCATAGCGTCCTTGCATGAATTGTGTGATTTTGTCGCGAAAAGAATTCATTTTTTGTGACCCTTTCAATATAGTCGCGCCTATTCTAACACATTTTCAAGATTACTGCAATTAAATATTGATTTTTTCGTTTTTTCTATTTATAATTAAATCTGAATATAATCCCGACTTTGACAGTTGACAAACCTAAAAGAACCCCAAACCCGTTGATACAC
>CAVKLD010000057.1:0-12984 GCA_963657065.1 bacterium | reverse complement strand
GGCTCGAACCTGTGACCCCCTGCTTGTAAGGCAGGTGCTCTCCCAGCTGAGCTATACTCCCACTTTTTCGGACGCTGTCATCTGCGACACTGTCCGTGTCCCTCGCGGCTTGTTTACTATACTACAAATCAACCTGTTTGTCAACTGTTTTTTTCAGATTTTTTTTGATTTTTTTTGCAATTTTCAAAAACCGGCGAATCTCCGCAGGTTTGAGGAACATTATCGGCGGTTTCAAAAAGATGTCGCCGCTCTTCCTGCGTTTTCCGCGAACGGATGAAAATCCGCTCCGCATCAATTGCTGTCGGTGTTTCCAGTCGTTGAGGCTTTAAGCAGCTTTTTAATATCCTCCGACGTAAACTTGTACACTTTCGGACAAAAATGGCACTGCACTTCCGTAATATCATCCTGCGCCATTTCCGCAAGAGCATCTTTGCCCGTACTTATCAGGGCGCATTCGACGCGTTCGAGCGAGCAGTTGCAGCGGTAAGCGGTATCGTACTCACCGAGTTTTTCAAGCGTAAATTCCGACAGAATCTTTTTACAGATATCGTCGGGCGACAACCCGTCCGTCATCATTTTCGTGACCGATTCCATACCGTCGAGCCCTTTTTCGATTTTTGATATGACATCCTCGTCGGCAGTCGGCAAAAGCTGAATAAGGAATCCGCCCGCAACGGCAACCGAGAGGTCCGGATTCACAAGCACGCCGAGTGCGCACACGGACGGTATCTGTTCGCTGACGGCGTAGTACGAAGTGACGTCCTCCGCAATTTCACCCGATACGAGCGGCACCTGTCCGACCGACGGTTCCTCAAGTCCCACATCTTTTATAACACTGATAAAACCGTCACCGCCGACCGCGCCGCCGACATCGAGCTTGCCTTTTTCGTTGAGCGGCAGCTCGACATGCGGATTCATTACGTAACCGCGAACATTTCCGAAAGAATCGGACACGGCGATAACCGACCCTGTGGGACCTCCGCCGTTTATTCTTACCGTAACGGAATCGCCGCTGCCCTTAAGCATGATTCCCATGAGTCCCGCCGCCGTAAGCGTTCTGCCGAGAGCTGCGGTGCAAACCTTGGAAGAATTTTGATACAACCTCGCCGTTTCGCAAATATCGGAAGTATCGGATGCAAGGACAACGACACAGCCGTCACTCGAAATATATCTTACAATTTTACCCATTTTGCATTTGCTCCTTGTATGAAATCGGCTTAACCGCCGTAAAACGCAAACGTTGTTCGTCCGCTTTTATCGTTTTTTCGCCGTACTCGCCATACACATTTATACTTTCAAAGCCGACGTCCTCGAGCAGTTTTTCAAGCATTTCCCTTTCGTATGCCGTTTCGGTAATGTCCTCGCTTTCGCGCGAATACGCCCCGTCTGGACGCTGAGTGAAAACGTCTATATACATGTCTACAGTCACGCCGTCACCGCGAAGTTCGTTTTGCCAAACGAGAAACGAACGGGCTGTTTCACGCACGAACGTATTGTTGCCCAGCACCTCACGGTGCTTATACACGGTATTGACATCAAAAACGAACACTCCGCCCGGCTCAAGAAACAGAAAAACGCGCTCCGCCGCTTTTCTGACGCTTTCGATACCGTCGAGATGATTCAGCGAATCGAGAGCGCACACGGCGCAGTCAATCGTGCCGAACAGGTCAAGTTCGCACATATCCTGACGCAAAAGCAGTACATTTTCGCCGAATCGAACGCATTTTTCACGCGCTTCGCCGAGCATTTCGTCGGATATATCCACTCCGATAACCTCACACCCGCGCTCCGCAAGTTCCTCGGTAAGACTGCCCGTGCCGCACGCCAGATCAAGCACCGTTTTGCCGGAAAGACCCGCGTTTTGCATGACAGTCAAAACAAAATCCGCCTGTGCCGAATAGTCGACATCCATGGTAAACGCATCGTACACCGATGCAAATCCGCCGCAATAAGCCATTATCTCTTCACCTTCGCAAAAATTTCGGAATAGCCGCCGCTGCCGTAGGCAAGCGAACGGTTAACGCGGCTTATGGTGGCGGTGGAGGCACCCGTTTCTTCTACAATTTCACTGTAGACTTTCTTTTCGGACAGCAGTTTCGCGACTTCCACACGCTGTGCCATTGCTTTCAATTCGGGAATTGTGCAAAGGTCCTCCAAAAACGCATGGCATTCTTCCCTCGTTTGAATCGCGAGAATGCACTCCACAAGAAAATCGACATTTACCCCCTTAATTCCGTTATCCAAGACAGAACCCTCTTTCGTATTTCATACGTTTCAATTTTAGCACACTAAAGAGAAAAAGTAAAGCACGAAAAAGGATTTGCCAAAAACGTGCGGCATCTTTTATTCATTGACAAAAGAGAGATTTTGATGTAATATTTACTAAAGCTGACGGACATCGTAAATTTGACTCCCGTCAGTTCAAAATTGTTTTCGGGGAGAGTGTTCCGATGGAAAAGAAAAAGTTTTATATTACGACTCCTATATACTACCCGTCAGACAAACTGCACATAGGTCACACCTACTGCACGGTAGCAACCGATGCGATGGCACGGTACAAACGGCTTACCGGCTGCGACGTGATGTTCCTGACAGGCACGGACGAGCACGGACAGAAAATTGAAAACAAGGCGAAAGAAGCCGGAGTTACGCCGAAAGAATTTCTCGACAAAATAGTTGAGGGAGAAAAGGGTGTGCTTGATCTGTGGAAATTGATGAATATCTCGAACGACAGGTTCATCCGCACCACCGACAATTATCACTGCGAAGCGATTCAGAAAATATTCAAAAAAATGTACGAAAAAGGTGACATTTACAAGGGCGCGTACAAGGGCAAGTACTGCACTCCGTGCGAATCCTTCTGGACCGAAAGCCAGCTTGTAAACGGCAAATGCCCAGACTGCGGCAGAGAGGTTCACGACGCGGAAGAAGAAGCGTACTTTTTCCGTCTCGGCAAATATGCCGACAAGGTGCGCGATTTGCTTGAAAACACCGATTTTCTGCAGCCGAGAAGCCGCGTAAACGAAATGGTAAATAACTTCATCAAACCCGGTCTTGATGACCTGTGCGTGAGCCGAACGAGCTTTACATGGGGCATTCCCGTTGACTTCGACCCCGGTCATGTGGTGTATGTCTGGGTCGACGCGTTGTTCAATTACACCACCGCGCTCGGCTTCATGAACGACAAATATCACGATTACGAGAAGTACTGGCCCGCCGACGTTCATTTCGTCGGCAAGGAGATAGTCCGTTTCCACTCGATAATCTGGCCCGCAATGCTCATGAGCATGGAGATGCCGCTGCCGAAGCATGTTTTCGGTCACGGCTGGCTCGTCATGGACGGCGGCAAGATGTCAAAATCAAAGGGCAATGTGGTCGATCCGTATGTTCTCGCGGAGAAATTCGGCGTTGACGCGCTGCGTTTTTTCCTGCTGCGCACATTCCCGTTCGGAACCGACGGCAATTTTTCGAACGAACTGCTCATAAACACGATAAACAACGATCTTGCAAACGACCTCGGCAACATCGTTTCGAGAACCGTTGCGATGGTTGAAAAATATTTCGGTTCAACACTTCCTACCGCACGTGAAGAAAAAGACTGTGACAAAGAACTTATTGAGCTTGCGTCTTCGCTCCGCGCAAAATACGAAGATGACATGGAGCACTTCCGTTTCCAGAAAGCTCTCGAAGATGTTTTTGCGGTAATCGACCGCGCAAACAAATACATCGACGAAAACGCACCGTGGGTGCTGGCAAAGGACGAAGCAAACCGTGCGCGTCTTGCGGCGGTCATGTACAACCTTCTCGAAACCATACGCATATGCGCCGTTCTTCTGACACCGTTTATGCCCGACACCGCCGCAAAGATATTTGAGCGCATAGGCGCAAACGACGGCTGCAAAACATGGGGCAGCGCGGAAGAATGGGGCGTTCTCCCCGCTGACACGACAGTCGCGAAAGGCGATGCGCTTTTCCCGCGTATTGACACGGAAAAAGCACTTGAAGAACTCAACGCCATACAGGCGGAACAGAAGAAAAAAGCAGCGGGCAATGATATCGAAACGGAACCGCTGAACGAAGAAAACGTGGACTTTGACACATTCTGCAAATCCGACATGCGCGCAGTGAAGATAAAAGCGTGCGAAGCGGTCAAAAAAAGCGACAAACTCCTTAAATTCACGCTCGACGACGGCAGCGGAACGGAACGGATAATTCTTTCCGGCATTCATAAGTTCTACGAGCCGGAACAGCTTATCGGCAAAACAGCCGTCGCGATTCTCAATCTGCCGCCGAGAAAAATGATGGGCATCCCCTCCTGCGGCATGCTTATTTCGGCTGTCCACAAGGTAAACGGCGAGGAAAAATTAAATCTCCTGCTTGTCGACGATTCGATTCCCGCAGGCGCAAAACTCTGCTGACGGACGGTACAAAATGTACGATAATATTTTTGATACTCACGCTCACTACAATGACGGGGCATTCGACTGCGACAGAGATAAAATTCTGTCGGCTCTCCCCTCGGTTGGCGTTTCACACATAATAAACTGCGGTACGACGGTCGATTCATCCGCAGACTGCATGCGGCTTGCGGAAAAGTACCAGTTTGCGTATTTTGCCGCCGGCATTCACCCGGAGGATTGCGCCGACGCTCCCCTCTCGGATATCGAACGGCTCAAACCGCTTTTCGGTCATAAAAAATGCGTTGCGGTCGGGGAAATAGGTCTTGATTATCACTACGGCGCAGAAACACGCGAAAAGCAGCTCGTTTTTTTTGAAACACAACTTAACCTCGCGTCGGAATACTCTCTGCCGGTTATCATTCACGACAGAGAAGCGCATGCGGATACGCTGCGCCTTATCAAAAAATGCCGTCCCGAGGGTGTTCTGCACTGTTTTTCCGGCAGCGCGGAAACGGCAAAAGAAGTTGTTTCACTCGGCATGTACATAGGTCTTGGCGGCGCGGTGACTTTCAAAAACGCACGAAAACCGCTTGAAGTCGCATCATCCGTGCCGGAAGACAGGCTGCTGCTCGAAACGGACTGCCCGTACATGGTGCCGGTGCCGTTCAGAGGCAAGCGCAACGATTCGTCGTTTATTCCGTACACTGCGGAAATCATCGCAGCCGCACGCGGCACAACCGCGCAGCATATCCTTGACATTTCAAACGAAAACGCGAAACGCCTTTTCAAAATAGCGAACCGGGAATAAAATTTTTGCGCCTATGAATAAACCGCGCCGCACCGCCCATAATTATTACCGGTGATGATATATGAGCAATCGAAAAATCCGATGGAGGGCAAACACTCCAGATAAACGCTTTGCCGGCAGCGGATTTCATGCGAGCAGTGCGGAATTTGTACCGACTCCCGTAGACATGACGGAAGACACGGACTTCACCGACTGCAATGACGGCGTTTACGACAATATCCCGAACTATCGCGGGGACAAGTACGGCGGACAGTAGCACAACATCAAAAAAAGAAAGAAACAGCGAACGGGCAGACGATTGTCTTATCCGTTCGCCGTTTTCATGCATAAGCTGACGGACACCGAACCCGTGCCGCCCGTCAGCGTCCCTTTTCGACGCTTTTCGCCCTTTTCGTCTTGACCCCCGTCAGCAAGAGAAGCACCTCAAAAAACGAAAATTGCTCGAAAATTAACAGCTGTCGGGTGCAAAGCGGTTTTGCCTGAGCCGATTCATATCGGGCAAAGCAAAACCCTCTCGAATACTTGACGTATTTGCAAGGGTCTTAACGCAGCATGAGCTAAATCCGACCTGTCAAAACCGACACGGGTTCAACTTCCGTCAGCTTAGCATTTGCGCATGACAAAAACCGGGCGCAAAAAAAGAGCCGGTATTACCCGACTCCCATGTTTGTCCGCATAAAACGCTTTTTTTCGGTTCAATTGTTAGCTGCCCGTTGCGTCATTGAGATTAGAATCGACTTCCGAAAGAAGTTCGTCGAGCCATTTTCCGGCATCGTCAACAGCGGTGGCACCTTCCTGGTCTATATCGTCTTTGTTGTCGCCGCCGAAAAGATTGAGAATGAACTTAAAAATCTTTTCAATCAATTTGAAGACAACAGACATTTTAAGTTGAGAAAAATTCCACGGAACAACAAGACCGTCATCGTTTTTTATGTTTCTTGTCGTATTTTCCTCCTGCGCCGCAGTAGTCGTAACATCCGCTGCAGGCTCATCGGCAGCAAAAGCAATTGATGCCGTTCCGAACACAGTAAGTATGGCAAGAAAAACCGCAATTATTTTTTTCATAGCAATGCCTCCGAATTATTATTGTACATCCACATTATAACTCCCGACCAAAAAAAAATCAACTGCAAAAACTTTTTTTTATGCAGAAAAGTGTAAATTTGTCAGATTGCACACAGCCTTCGTTTTCCGTTTGGCTATTCTGCCGATAAAAATGCAAATATTCGTCTGCTGCACTTGACATATTTGCACCGATATAATAATATGAACCGTAGTAATACTGCACACGGGAGAAGAAAACGTGAAAAAAAATCTGACCGGTATTTCGGCGGCGGCAACAAGCGAATCCGAAATAAAAGCGGCGAAAATATTTGCCGAAGAAATAAAGGCGCGTACGGGCAGAAAGACGAACATTTCACAGTCGCCGAAAAAGCCTCGCATCGTCTTCGTTGAGGACGGCATCATTTGCGGCAGCGACCGTTTCGACGTTGAAACAAAAGACGAAACGGTAACCATCCGTGCAGGCGGTATTCGCGGCTTCATTTACGGGATAGGTCTTTTCCTTCGCAAGACTGAATATTCCGACGGAGAAATAACGCTCGTCGCGGACATATCCGGCAGTTTCGCTCCCGACAAAGAAATACGCGGACATCAGCTCGGCTACCGCCCGCTGTCAAACACATACGACAAATGGAGTTTGAACAACTACAGACGCGCTTATCTCGATATGATGTATTTCGGCGCGAACACGGTCGAACACATTCCCGGCGTCATGAACGAGAGCGACGGCAACGCGCTTATGAAGTACACCAAAAACGAACTGCTTTTCAAAGCCGTGGAAATTGCCGACGAAATCGATCTGAATGTATCGCTGTGGTATCCAAACAGTGAAAACGACCGTAAAACGGCATCGGACAATCGGAGATATGTATTTAACGGCGCAAAGAGAATCGACGTCGTGTTTCCGCCCGGAGGCGACCCCGGCAGTCTGCCCGCCGACGAATTTGCCGCACGGTGCGGAATTTTCAAAAAACTGCTGAACGAGAGTCACCCGAACGCGCAGATGTGGCCATCCGCCCAGTCCCCGCACAACATTGAAAACTGGGGTGAAGACTTTATACGGGAAATTTGCGGCGTTTCCGACGGCTCGATAGACGGAATAGTAACCGGACCGAACCACGCTTTCCCGTTGGACGAACTCCGCCGCCGCGTTCCCACACGCTATCCGATAAGATTTTATCCCGATATAACTCACAATCTGCGATGCGAACATCCCGTTCACTTCGACCGTGACGATTGGAATTACGCGCTTGCCGCCGCAAACGGGCGCGAGTCGATAAATCCCCGTCCCGAAGAATACGCATTTCTACACAAACTCATGTCGCCGTACACGGTCGGCTCGGTGTCGTATTCGGAAGGCGTAAATGACGACGTAAACAAAGCAGTCTGGTGTGCGCTCGAATTTGATGGCGGCGCAAAAACGCACGACATAATTGCAGATTACGCCCGCCTGTTCTTTTACGGAGCGGACACGCAGAGCCTCGCCGACGGCATTTTCGGTCTTGAAAAAAACTGGACGGGTGCGCCGGAAAACAATCCGCAGATAGAAAACACTCTGCGCACATTTCGCGGCGCGGCGGTCAAAACGCCGTCGCTTACGGAAAACTGGCGATTCCTCATGTGCCTTTTCAGAGCCGAAACGGACGCATACGTCCGAAGGCGCGTGCTGTTTGACGGAGAACTTTTGACCGACGCCGCCGCACTCATCAGAAAAGGACGCGCCGCCAACGCCGAAAAGGTTCTTTTGCAGCCTTACCCGGAAGAAATAACATCGCTGCGCACCGAACTCGAAACGATTGCAAAACGCCTGTTCGATACGATAGGCATTCAGCTCGGCACAAAACGTTTTCACGCCGACGGATGGGAGCGCGGAGCGGTGCTCGACACCGCAGACTTGCCCGTAACGGACAAAGAGTGGCTTTTGAACAGGATAGAAAAATCAAAAAAAATGCCCGGCGGCGAGGCTGCCGCGTACCTGCTGCGTTCGCTGAACAGAAACCGCGTCGCGTCGGATGAATACTATTTTTCCGTCGCGCTCGATGGAATTGCCGCGCTCGGCGAAAAACAGCGTGGCGAATTTTATACGGACACGCAGGCGGACAGACCAGACAGAAACGACGGCTCGATGCCGACATGCCTTTTTAAGCTGTATGACCATTTTTCGCTTTACGCAAAGCTCGGCGGTTTTGCGTATGGCACGGATTACGTTCTCATGATGACATATCAAAATTCAGTCCCGGACGAACGAAGCGAGTTTAAGATAAAAGCCAACGGCAAAACGGTTTATTCCGGCGGCTGTTTCGACGGCAGGAAGAACGAAAAATACACCGAAGAAATGCTGCCGGACGGTTTTTCCGCAATCATGTACGATCTCCCGGCGGAGTGTTTTGAAAACGGATGTTTAAGACTTGAAATAACCGAACCGATCAAGGGATTCAAATTCGGCGAACTGAGAATAACAAAGAAAGAATACGGAGTGGATTAAGAATGAAAAAACGTCTTGCGGTTCCTTTGACACTGTCGGCAATCGGCACGGCAGGATTTTTTGCCGCAAAGAACTCACTGAAAAAAGTATTTGCGGATGAAACGAAAAAACGCAATTTTCTTGACAAGAGTGACAGCATCGTCCAAAAGGTTGTCGGTGCGCTTGCCGACAGAGTTTCCGACGCTGGGATACCGTATCTTAACCGCTACGATGACACGGGATTTCTCGAGGGCAGCGGGTACTTCCTTGCCGAGCCGACGAAAAACGCGCATTGGCGTTTGGGATTCGCAAAGCACAGCATTATTCCCGCCGTCGTAAGCGGCAAACTGTATATAGGCGGATATCTCGCTTTCCCCCCGAATACCGTTTCGGGATACATAAACGACCAGCTGATACGCGCGGCGGCTTTTGACGACGGCAGCGAACGCGGAATAAACGTTTTCGCCGTAATTGACTGTGTGGGAATCTCCAACACCGACATAAGACATATACGTACGCTCCTGAAAGATTTCATCGCCGAAAACAACATCGTTTCACTGAACATCAGCGCAACGCACTGCCATTCCGGCGTGGACACGCAGGGCATCTGGGGCAGCCTTACCGAAGCCGTAAGAGTCAATGGAAAAGCCGTTGCCGACGGACGTCCCGAAGACACGGTAAGCGGCAAAAATAAAGACTTCATGGACTATCTGTTCTCGACGGCGGCGGATACGATAAAAAAAGCCGTCGCGGATATGCGTCCCGGCAAACTTGAATACACTCTCGCCGATGCATCGGAATATGTCCGCGACAAGCGTCCGCCGTATATCGTCGATGACAAAATGACGGTAATGCGCTTCACTCCCGATGACGGCGAAAAAAGCACGGTTGCCATTTTCCTCGCGGCGCATCCGACATGCTACGGCGGCAGACAGCGCGAAGTCAGCGCGGATTTCCCGTATTATCTCTGCGACGAAACGGAGAAAAACGGTTTCAACGCAATGTATTTTCAGGGCGCGGAGGCGGCTGTCGCAACCGAAAGAGGCGGCAAACATATCGCCGAGGGACTGAGCCGCCACGGCGGCATAGAAGCATACGGCAGAGCACTCGGACGACTCGCGCTCGAAAGCATCCGCAGCGAAATGACGAAAATCGAGCCGCTGCTCAACGTCGCGATAACTCAAGCCTTCGTTCCATCCGACAACAAAATCCTCGAACTTGCCGCGAAAATGCGCCTTGTCAACAACGGCATAACCAAAGTATGTATGGATAACGAACAGGACAGCAAGAACTATGATTTGTATCTTGCGACGGAAGTCGGATACGCTGAGTTCGGAAAAACTCTGAAATTCGCCCTTATTCCCGGCGAACTTTGCCCGGAACTCCTTCTCGGCGGCGCATATGGGAAAGACAAGGCGTACTGGGGCGCGGATTGGAAATATCCGCCCATGCGCAGCGCGGTCGGAGGACATTTGACCGTCATAGGTCTTTGCAACGACACGATAGGATATATCGTACCCGATAACGATTTCGGCAGCGTATTCGCAAAAGACCACTACGAAGAAGCCGTGTCGACGGGCAGACGCGCCGCGTCAAACATCGTGGGCGCATTCCTGCGCACAGTCGAAAAGGCCGAAAAAACAAGAATTTCCGATTCATAAGCTGACGCGGGGTCGAACCTATGCCGCCGGTCGGTTTATTTAAACAGATTACGGACAAATAAAACACAAGCAGATATAAAAAGATAAACACAACAGGGAGATAATCCAATGGCAACAAAACCCGTTACTGCCGTCATCGTAGGCGGCGGACACCGCTCGTTCATTTACGCGGATCACTCAGTCACACACCCCGAAGATTTGAAAATAATCGGCATCGCCGACCCGAACCGCGAAAGATGTCTTATCGCGGCGAAAAAATACGGTTTTTCGGAAGAATTTTGTTTTGAATCGGCGCAGGAGTTGGCAAAGCGTCCGAAAATAGCGGACGCGATAATAAACGGCACAATGGATCATCAGCATTTCATGACAGCCGCACCGCTTCTCGAAAAGGGCTACGATATGCTGCTCGAAAAGCCGTTCGCGTGTTCCGCCGACGAAATGCACCGTCTGCTCTCCATCGTGCGAACGCACAAAAACAAGGTCATGATATGTCATGTTCTGCGTTACGCAGATTTTTATCTTGAGATAAAAAAGCGCATCCTCAACGGCGACATCGGCGACATTCTCAACATTCAAACCGTCGAAAACGTAAGCTATCACCACCTCTCGACATCTTATGTCCGCGGCAAATGGGCAAATTCCGACATATGCAAAACAAGCATGCTGCTTGCAAAAAGCTGCCACGACATCGACATCATGACGTGGATGATGCTGCCGGTAAAACCCGAAAGAGTTTCGAGCTTCGGCGGCAAATTCCAGTTCCGCCCCGAAAATGCGCCGGCAGGAGCGGGCACGCGCTGTCTTCTCGACTGTCCTCATGTCGACACCTGCCGATATTCGGCGAAAGACATGTATCTCGGTCACCCCGAAAGGTGGGCGTTTTACGCGTGGACGGAGTTTGAGGGACGCGGCGACGTTACGTACGAAGAGAAAGCGGAGAGCCTGCGAACGACAAATCCCTACGGCAGGTGCATCTACAAATGCGACAACAACGTGGTTGATCATCAGTCGGTACTTGTGGAGTTCGAAAACGGCGCGACGGGAACACACAACATGGTCGGCGGTACGGCTTCATCCGGAAGAAGCATACATATCACCGGTACAAAGGGCGAGATTTACGGCGACTTCGAATCCGGCAAGTTCACCGTGTCGCTTATCGCAAACGGACATCCGGACGGCTGCGTAAACACAGAAGTCGACACATCGACCGGCGAAGGGCACGGCGGCGGCGACGAAGCGTTGATTACTGATTTTACACACTTCGTCCGCACGGGCGAACAGTCCGTTTCGTGCACGTCGATTTATAATTCCGTGGAAGGTCACCTTACCGTTTTCCTTGCCGACAAATCACGCGAAGAAGGCGGAACGCCGCAGGTGTGCGATTATTCGCTTTACTGATAAAAAACAACTGCCGTTTTCCCGTGATTTCGGCAGTTTTTTGTATTGTGTATGAATAAAAATAATTTTGATGTGCATTGTAGGCGTACCGACAAATCACATGAATACTGTTGGATATTCGGCAAATACACCCGCGCTTGCTCGTTGCCGAAAATGCATTTTATCGGTTACAATCTCCGTACAAAACACAAAAAGGAGCAAACCGTATGTCCGGAAACAACAACAAGCTTACATTTTTCGCAAAACCCGCAAAGGGCAAAATGACAACTCTTTTCGTCGTTTTTCTGTGGGTGATTCTTTGGAACATCATCTACCAGATAATACACCCGCATCTCCACGATTCGCCCCTCACAATTGAAAACTGGGCATTTTTTATCAGCGTTACCATATTTTTTATGCAGGAAGAACTAACGCCGAAACAGCGCTTCTGGCACACACTTATAGGCGGTGCGATGGGACTTCTCATAGCCGCCGGAGTGGTGCTCGGCTGCAAACAGCTTATGGCACTCGGTCTTTCGCACACGCTTGCGATATGCATTTTGCTTATAATTGCAATCGGAATGCTCATTCTGCTGAATCCATACATGCCGATGTTTTTCAACAACGTAGGATTTTGCTATTTCATTGTGTCGCTTATAGACTCGTCGACAACAGTCGCAAAACTCCCCTCTCACCTGTTTTCTCTCTTGCTCGGCAGTATTTGTCTGAATCTCGGCGTGATAGGAATACTCCGGCTGTTAAAAAAGGCAAAAGCCAAAAAGTTAAACACTTAATCGAGTCTTTTGGCTTGCAACACATTGCGGAATCTGTTATAATTGTTTGAGATATGATAGTTATACACATTTTATATGAGGTGTTCAGCAATGGCGAATTTAAAAAAGATTTCGAAAAACGCACTTATCGCGGCTGCGGTAGGCGCGGGAGCGTATTACGGCGCGGGCGCACTTCTGTGCGCGGGTGTTCTCTCGAGGCGTGCCGTAAACAAAGCTCCGGATGAGTCGCTCAACAATCCCGTCGATATGCACAGGTATATCAACAACGAGGATTTCCGTTTGAGTGACGACTGGTATATCGCAAACACGCCTGCGGAAAAATCGCTGATAAACCGCAATGGACAGACGATTCATGCCGAGGTAATTTTGACGAAGGAACCGTCCCATCTCTGGGCGGTAATCAATCACGGGTACACTT
>CAVKLD010000056.1:0-13084 GCA_963657065.1 bacterium | reverse complement strand
CTGGTATACCATCGCGGGAAATGAGGATGGCGATTGTTATTTTTACGATGCCGGCAACGGCTTTGAAATGACAAATCTGAATGAACATCCCGAAAAACTTGCAGAATTGTAAAATTATCATACTTTTAATATTTTTTTTGGCGCAACACAAAAACAGACAAATCTCAATAAATATATTGATAGTTTAAGTGAAAAATGCTAAAATGTGAGTTGATAGGATGAATCGCGAAGAAAATCGAACAAACGGGTTGACGGAGAAACGGAACGCGCGACAATCTTGACTGTCAGGGGTGCTTACTTCTTTTTGCTGCTCTGGTGTCGTAACTATGCACTGACCTTTTTTCAGGGTCGGTGTTTTTGTTATCCGAAAGCGGTATTGCCGACGTGTGAAACGGGTTTAGTTTGCACATCGTGAAATACAAAAATAAAAAGCGGAGGTTTTATTATAAAAATCAACAATCGGCGCATCGTGCGCCATGTTCTGTGCATTACGCTTGCTTTTTTAATGCTGCTTACGGTTGCGCCCCTGACCGTTTTTGCAGAGGGATCAGAAACATACAAAACAGGGGACGTCATCGAATTCGGTTCATATCCGCTGAGCGAAGTGACCGCACAATCGACGGAAAGACCGTTTACGCGAACAACTACGAGCACAGCGACATCCGCGTATGGCTCAATGATACGTTCTACAATACGGCATTCGAAACAAGCGAAAAGAACGCAATAGTCGCGACAACGCTCGATAACAGCGCATGGGATACATCAGATTCGCAGTACGACAGCAACTCCACACGGGTTTAATTACGCAGCTGATGCAATAACTGAATAAAAAAATACCTCTCGGTTTATCTTGCCGGGAGGTGTTTTTGTTAATTTTTGTTTTTTCGTTATTTTGTTATTCCGTTCGCGAAGTCGATAATATCGCGGTAGACGTCAAATCGCTCCGCTTCATTGTGTATTTCGTGGCGCAATCCGTCAAACAGGCGAATCGAAACGTTTTTGTGTTCCGTCGCGACAAGTTTTTCGTAAACCTCGCGAACGCCTTTGCCGTAATTGCCCACCGGGTCATCCGAACCGGCGATAAGCCGCATTTTCATTGTCTTCGGCACATCGTTGTACCACTTGTCGCATGAAACGGATTCCAGCGCAGCGAACAGATCGCGGTACGCCGATGCTGTGAATAAAAAGCCGCATTTAGGGTCGGCAATATATTTTCTGACATTCTCCTTGTTCGCTGAAAGCCACTCAAACCCCGTGTTACCCTCAAATTTTTTGTTGTAAGTTCCGAACGCCAGTTTGTCGATAAATTTCGATTTGTACATGGGACCTTTGACCTTGCTTATCGTGTTGGCGACAAGCATGCCTGCGGGTGCGCCGGGATTTTTACCCGACGTGCCGCATATTACCGCGCCGTCGATGTTGCCGGCGAACGTCGCAATGTAATTTCTTGAAATGAAAGAACCCATCGAGTGTCCCCACAGGATGATTTTTTTGCCCTGCCAAAGTTTTTTCGCAAGCTCCGACACGCTTTTTACGTCCTCTACAAGCCTTTTGTACCCGTCCTTTTCGCAGAAAAAACCAAGCATCGAGTTGTCCTTTACGCTTCTGCCGTGCCCTGCGTGGTCGTGCATTATCACGGCATAGCCGTTGTCGGCAAAGTACTCGGCAGCCTCGATGTACCTGTCCGTATGTTCCGCCATTCCGTGCACTATTTGAATAATGCCGCGGATATCTCCTTCTTTGGGTTCGACAGTCTGTACGAATATGTCGGTTTTTCCCGTGTGCGACGGGAAGGAGTGTGTATTGTGCATATATTCCATCTCGATTTTCTCCTTAAACTGTTTGGATTTCATATATTGTATCATAACGAAAGCGATTTGTGAACTGTTTTTTGAAAAAAATACGATATTTTGCGATATCCGAACTTTTTTTCTTGCAACTCGCCTTGTACTTGTGCTATCATAATAAAATAGACATTCTATCGAAAGGAAGTGGACGGACTGTGCTCGGCGTAAGAATCGGTATTGATTTCGGTTCGACAAACATAACGCTTTGCGAAGATGACAAGGGGATTGTAATCAGCGAGCCGTCCGTCGTTATCTGTGACAATTACACGGGACGCCCGATTGCCGTCGGCTCCGCCGCAAAAAAAATGGCGGGAAAATTGCCGGGGTCGATGAGGGTGGTGTATCCGATAAAGGACGGTATTGTGAACGATTTTGACATGGCGCGGTTTATGCTTAAACTGTACCTTGACAAACTGTGCCGCAACCGCTTGTTTAAGCCGAACGTGCTTATGTCGGTGCCCGGTTCGGTTACGGATCTTGAAAAAAAGACGATTCTCGATGTCATATATTCCGCCGGTGCGGGGCGCACGTGTTTTCTTGACGAGGCACTTGCGGCAGCCATAGGCTCGGGCGTTAGCCTTACCGAACCTAAGGGGACTTTTATATGCGATATCGGCGGCGGCACTGCCGACTGCGCGGTGGTTACGATGGGCAATATCGCGGTGTCGCGTTCGGTCAAGGTGGGCGGCAATGATTTTACGATGCGCATAGCGGAGTACATTTCTCATGAGCACAATATAGAAGTCGGTGCGGAAACTGCCGACGAGATAAAACGGACTGTCGGCTCGGCGGTGTACCGCAACGAGGAAATAGCGATGGTAGCCGGCGGCAAGAGTGGCGAAACGGGCTGCCCGGTGCTTTTTGAAATAACCTCAACCGAGGTGTACTGGGTGCTTAAATCATGCACCGAGGAGATTTTGTCGTGTATTCGCAGTGTGCTCGAAGTAACTCCGCCGGAGCTTGTTTCGGATATTGCCGACACGGGGATAGTTCTTACGGGCGGTACTGCGAAGCTCTTCGGAATCGACAGATATATAGAGTGGAATACGGGCATACGGACTTTTTGTGCGCCGAAACCCGAAAAATGCGCGGCGCTCGGTCTTGAAGCGATGCTTGCCGATTTGATGTATCTTGAACGCAACGGTTATGTGTTCCGACCGGGAGAGGAAACTTCTCAGAATGAATAAAAAAGAAAAATCACCGAAAGTTAGTGAAGGGTCGATTTTGAAAGGAACGGTCGAAAACGTTGTGTTTCGCAACAGTGATAACGGGTTTACCGTTCTTGAAGTAAACAGCGGCGGCGAATTGCTGTCTGCGGTAGGCGTGCTGGCGGATATTGCCGCGGGAGAAGATGTCGTTCTTCACGGCAAATGGACATCGCACGATGTTTTCGGACGGCAGTTTAAGATTGAATCGTGCGAACACAGTCTGCCGGATACGTCGGCGAAACTTTTCAGATATCTTGCGGCAGGCTCGATAAAGGGGATAGGGCCGAAACTTGCAGCCAAAATAATAGCGCGTTTCGGGGATGATTCTTTCGATGTGCTTGAGAACAACCCCGAACGGCTTTCCGTGATAAACGGAATTTCAAAACAGAAAGCGATACAAATAGGCAACGAGTTCAGGCGCATGCACGCGATGCGACAGGTGCTTACGGAGCTTGAGCGTTACGGCATAACCCCGACGGAATGCACTTCCGTCTATAAATACTTCGGCGTAAATGCCGTGAATGTCATAAAAGAAAATCCGTATGCTCTTTACGGCGTCGTAAGAGGTTTTTCATTTGAACGAAGCGAAAAACTTGCGTTTAAGATGGGGATAGGCGCGGATTCGCATTATCGCAGGCAAGCCGGAATAATTTACATATTGTCGTATAATCTTACGAATGGTCATACATGTATTCCACGCCGAAAGCTGATAGAACCCGGCAGGAGTCTGCTCGGTGCCTCCGACGATGAAATCAACAAAACGCTCGACGATCTGATATCGATGAAACAGATTATTTCCGCAGTCGTTTCGGGTGAAGAGTTTTTGTTTCTCCCGAAAATGTATATCGCCGAAAAAAACATTGCCGAGCGGCTTGATCTTATGACAAAATTCGCTCCCGCCGCCATACCTACCATTGAGGGAGATATCGACCGTATCGAAGCCCGCACGGGCGTCATATATGAGGGCAAACAGCGTGAAGCGATAAAAATAGCCGGTGAACGCGGATTGCTCGTGCTGACGGGCGGACCGGGCACGGGAAAAACAACAGCGGTTAAGGGCATAATTGAAGTATTCAATATGAAAAACGTCGAAGTTTTGCTGTGCGCCTCCACCGGACGCGCGGCAAAGCGGTTGAGCGAGGTATGCGGACAGGACGCAAAGACGATTCATCGGCTTCTCGAAGCGGAGTGGGACGAAAGCGACAAACCCGTGTTCAGACGCAACACCGAAAATCCGCTTACCTGCGGCGCGGTGATAATAGATGAAATGTCGATGGCGGACGTCGAGCTTTTTTCAAGCCTGCTTGATGCTCTGCCGCTCGGTGCAAGGCTGATTCTTGTGGGAGATGCAGACCAGCTGCCGAGCGTGGGTCCGGGAAACGTATTGACGGATATAATATCGTCCGGCAAACTTCCCGTCGTGTGTCTGACGGAAATTTTCAGACAGGCTCAGAAGAGTCTTGTCGTCATGAACGCACACAGAATCATTTCGGGTGAGATGCCCGTGCTGACGGTAACGGACAATAACTTTTTCTTTATGCGCCGCGACAGTGATACCGCCGCCGCAACGGTCGCGCAGCTTATAACAAAGCGTTTGCCGGATGCGTACGGTTTTTCGCCGCTTGAAGACATTCAGGTTTTGTGTCCGTCGCGCAAGGGCGATTGCGGAACGGTCAATCTGAACCGTCTGCTGCAGTCGGAGCTCAATCCGAAGCACCGCACGAAGAACGAAGTCAACACCGCAGCGGGGCGGGTGTTTCGTGAGGGCGACCGTGTTATGCAGACCAAAAACAACTATAACATAACATGGCGCCGCGGCAGCGAAGAGGGCGAAGGAATTTTTAACGGTGATGTCGGAATCCTGAAAAAGATAAATTACGCAGCGGGTATAATGACGATTGATTTTGACGACCGTACGGCGGATTACCCCACGGATAACCTGTCAGAACTGGAGCTTGCGTATGCCGTCACGGTTCACAAAAGTCAGGGGTGCGAATATCCAGCCGTTATTATTCCTCTGTCCGGCGTTCCGCCTTTGCTGATGTACAGGAATCTGCTTTATACTGCCGTTACACGCGCAAAAAAAATGGTGATAATTGTCGGCAGTGAGGACGCCGTGCGCCGAATGACGGAAAACAACGGGCAAAACAAAAGATATTCCGCTCTCAAAGAATTTTTATCTCCGTAAAATATTTACAAAATCCGTCGTAAGTAGTAGAATAAAAGGAACAAGAAAAATTCCATGAAAGGATATATAAAATGAGTAAAGAACTTGCGAAGCTCTACGACCCGAAAAACGTAGAAGACAGAATTTACAAGAGCTGGCTTGACGCAAAGTATTTTCATGCAAAATGCGAAGACGGCAAGCCTACATATACTATTGTCATTCCCCCTCCGAACATTACAGGTCAGCTCCATATGGGACATGCTCTCGACGAAACGCTTCAGGATATTCTTATCCGCTATAAGCGTATGCAGGGGTGCGACACTCTTTGGCTGCCCGGAACGGATCACGCGTCCATTGCGACGGAGGCAAAGATAGTCGAAGCCATGCGCAAGGAAGGCATCACGAAGGAGCAGATAGGCCGCGAAGCGTTCTTGGAGCGTGCATGGGCATGGAAGAAACAGTATGGCGGCAGAATCATTGAGCAGCTTAAAAAGCTCGGTTCGTCATGCGACTGGGACAGAGAACGCTTCACCCTCGACGAAGGCTGCAGCAAGGCTGTAAAAGAGGTGTTCGTCCGTCTTTACGAAAAAAGGCTGATTTACCGCGGCAACAGAATGGTCAACTGGTGTCCGTTTTGCAATACTTCGATATCCGATGCCGAGGTTGATTACGAAGAAAAAGATTCGAATTTCTGGCATCTTCTTTACACCGTAAAGGAAACGGGCGAAAAACTGGAACTTGCGACGACGCGTCCCGAAACTATGCTCGGAGATACGGCTGTCGCGATAAATTCCGAGGACGAGCGGTATAAGCATCTTCACGGCTGCCACGTTATTTTGCCGCTTCTCAATAAAGAGATTCCCATTGTCTGCGACGAACACGCCGACATGACAAAGGGTACGGGCGTTGTTAAGATTACTCCGGCGCATGACCCCAACGACTTTGAAGTGGGCAGACGGCATGACCTTCCCATGGTTCGCACATTTACGTATGACGGACACCTCACGGGCGCGGCGGACAAGGCTGCCGCCGATGAATACATCGCAAGCGGAAAGGCCGCTTCCGACGAACCCGAAGTGCTCGACTGCGGAAAATACGCCGGCATGACCACCATTGAGGCAAGAAAGGCAATCGTTGCCGACCTCGAAGAGGGTGGTTACATAAAGAGCATAGAGCCGCTTAAACACGAAGTCGGCACGTGCTACCGCTGCCACACGAGCATAGAGCCTATGATTTCGAAGCAGTGGTTTGTCAAAATGGCACCGCTTGCCGAACCCGCAATAAAAGCCGTGGAAAACGGTGAAACGAAGTTTGTTCCCGAACGCTTCACAAAAACCTATCTCAACTGGATGCACGGCACTCGCGACTGGTGCATTTCGCGTCAGCTGTGGTGGGGACACCGCATTCCCGCATGGTATTGCGACGACTGCGGCGAAGTGACCGTCACGAAGGAAGAGAAAGCATGCAAATGCCCGAAGTGCGGTTCGGCGAATCTCACGCAGGACCCTGACACACTTGATACGTGGTTTTCGTCTGCGCTGTGGCCGTTCTCGACGCTCGGCTGGCCCGATGAAACAAAGGACCTTAAACATTATTTTCCCACGAATACGCTTGTGACGGGATACGACATAATCGGATTCTGGGTGAGCCGTATGATATTCTCATCGCTCGAATACATGGGCGAAGTTCCGTTTGACACCGTGCTTATTCACGGTCTTGTAAGAGATGCGCAGGGCAGGAAGATGTCAAAGTCGCTCGGCAACGGTATCGACCCGCTGGAAATTATCGATAAATACGGTGCGGATGCCTTGAGATTTACTCTTGCCACGGGCAACTCCCCCGGAAACGACACTCGGTTTTCTGATGAAAAAGTTGAAGCATCGCGCAACTTTGCAAATAAGCTGTGGAATGCCGCAAGATTTGTTCTTATGAACCTTGGTGAAAACGAGCCTGCGCCGCACATTCCCGATGAGCTTGCTCTCGAAGACAAATGGATACTTTGCGTTTACAACGACGTCGTTAAGGAAGTTACGTCGAACCTCGATAAATTCGAACTCGGCATTGCTGTTTCAAAGCTCTACGACTTTATCTGGGACGTGCTCTGCGACTGGTATATTGAAATATGCAAAATACGTCTTTCGTCCGATGACGAAAAACTGAAAAACAATGCACGTGCGGTGCTCGTATACGTTTTGTCGAATACGCTCAAGCTCCTGCACCCGTTCATGCCGTTTATTACGGAGGAAATATGGCAGACTTTGCCGCACGACGGTGATTCGATTATGATTTCGCCGTGGCCTGAGTATTCCGATTCACTCCGTTTCTACGAAGAGAAAGCGGAGATGGAGAAAATCATGACGGCTGTCAAGGCGATAAGAAACCGCCGTGCCGAGATGAACGTGCCGCCGTCAAAAAAGGCGCATATATTTGTCGTTTCTCCCGATTTCGCACTCTATGCGGACGGCGGAAAATTCTTTACGCGTCTTGCGTCTGCTTCGGGACTTGAAGCGTCCTCAAACGAATCTGATTTCAATCTCGACGGAACGGTAAACATCGTTACCGAAAATGCAAAAATATACTTGCCGCTTGCGGAGCTTGTCGATCTTGCGGCTGAGAAAAAACGTCTTGAAAAAGAACTTGGCGACGTGGAAAAGAAACTGGCGCAGATAAACGGCAAGCTCTCGAATGAGGGATTCCTTGCGAAAGCTCCGGCTGCCGTTGTCGAAGAACAGCGCGAAAATCTGACAAAACTCACCGAAAAGGCGAAAATGCTTCGTGAGAGCATTGAAAAACTCGGTTAAGTGCGGAGGCTGAAATGAATTTTGACGAAGCCGTCGGATATTATCATTCTCTGAACCGGTTCGGCGTTCAGCCGGGACTTGAACGCATCAAGGCGTTGTGCGCCGAGCTTGGCAATCCGCAAAACGAATTGAAGTGTGTTCACGTCGCCGGCACAAACGGCAAGGGGAGCACCTGTACGATTATTGCAAGTGTGCTCCGCGCCGCCGGATACAGCGTGGGACTGTATACTTCGCCGTATGTTGTCGAGTTCAGAGAACGTATACGGCTCAACGGCGATTTTATCCCCAAAAACGCACTTTGCCGTGTCACGGAACAGGTGTCTGACGCGGCTCGACGGCTGAATGAACGCGGTATTTTTCCGACGGAATTTGAAGCGGTTACTGCGGCAGCGTTTCTGTTTTATGCGCACAGCGGCTGCGATGTTGTCGTTCTTGAAACGGGGCTCGGCGGCAGGTTTGATGCGACGAATATTATCGAGAAACCTGTCGCGTCCGTTATTACGTCGGTGTCGCTTGATCATACTGCGGTGCTTGGCGATACGGAGGGGAAGATAGCATGGGAAAAAGCCGGAATAATCAAGCATAACCGTCCGGTTATAACAATTCTCAGCCAACCGCACGACGTAAGGGAAGTTATCGAAAAATGCGCAGAAGAAAACAATTCGGAGATTATTTTTGTTGAAAAGGAAGATATGTTCGAAAGCGTGTCAGAAACGCTTTTCGGGTCGGATGTTACTTACAGAGGAAACAGACTGCATATTCCGTTCGGCGGTGCGCATCAGCGTGAGAATATGTCGCTGTGTCTGGCATGCTTTGACGTTTTGCGCAAAAACGGTTTTGATATTTCCGATGCTGCGGTACAAAACGGAACGGCGAGTGCTTTTATTCCCGCGAGAACCGAAATAATGCACCGAGAGCCGCTCGTTATACTTGACGGTTCGCATAATGTTTCGTCAACCGCTGCGCTTGCGGCGTTTTTGAAAGAGTTTTTGCACGACGGGAAAGCCGTTGCCGTTATGGGGATGATGGCGGACAAAGATATGTCTTCCTCTCTCAACAATCTTTTGCCGTGCTTTTCGCACGTAATTGCGACAAAACCGTCAAATCCGAGAGCGGTCGACGCCGAAAAGTTCGCTTCGCTTGTTCGCGGCGGCGGATGCGAATCCACGGCGGTTGAAGAACCGTGTGAAGCCGTCAGCCGCGCTTTTGACCTTGCACGGGAGCTGTGTGAGCCGACTGTCGTTTGCGGTTCGCTCTATCTTGCGGCGGATGTCAGGGAATATATGAAAAAGGAAATAAATAAACGTTTCGGTTCGGATGCCGATAACATAAAATAACAGAAAAGGGTGATTTTTATGCCGATGATTGTTGATGCTGCCCTCGTTACAAGAAAGGGCAAAAACGCTGGATATAATACCGGCAGCATAAATGCTTCGGGTAAATTATGGCAAAGAGAAAAAATTCACAGTGAGAAGGGTGTTTTTGTTGCGGGGCGTGCCGAAAACAACCCGTATTATGCGGTTGCGACTTCCGGTGTAAAGGGAATAGCCGAAGCCGCGGTTACTTTGGTGAATGATTTTCAATCCGCCAAGGGTGATTCCGAAAACAGTGGAAAAGAGAATCTGGCTGATTTCTTTAAGACTTTTTCCGGTTTTCTCAAAGAGAACGCAGACCTTGAACCGTCGTCGTTTTCAATGGCTGTGTTCACCGGCGTGCAAAATAACGTATGTATAGGTTTGAGCGGCAATGCCGCCGCGTACAAGCTGTCAAACGGAATATTGAGTGCCGTTACTCCGAATACCGAGGTGTATGATGACGGTGCAACGACATACGGCGTAGCCGATTTTGCCGGCGTACGCGCCGGAGATATCTTTCTTCTGTTCGGTGAAGAGGTCGCGGGTGAAATTCCGGCGGAAACGGTCAGCAGCGTGTGTTTGGCGAGTGAGGGTGATATTCAGCTTATTCTTCGCCGTATCGCAAATGCCGCAATTTCCGCAAATCCCGAAAACGCGGTAACTCTTATTGCGGTAAAGATTCTCGACGTGGAAACTCCCGCCGGTGCAGTTCCCGGTGGTGTAACTCCCGTTGCCGTGCCCGGAAATGGCGTTGCTGCGGAAAGAACGGACGAAATGCCTGCGGCGAGATCCGAAGCAGCCGATGGTGGCGATACGGGTGTTGTGAGTAAACAACCTCCGGTGAACAGAAAGAGAACGGTAGGATTTGTTATTATCGCAATTATCCTTACGATAATGGTTTTGATTCTCGGCGTTATCGCGGTAAAAGGAATAATTCGCTACAAGGGTACCGATCAGTTCAATCAAACGACCGCCGTAAAAGAAACAACAACTGCGGTTGCGGAATCTACGACTGCGCCAGAAACCACAACGGAAAAAGAAACGGAGAAGCCGACCGAAAAAGCGACCGAAAAGTCAACAGTAAAGGCAACGGAAAAGGCAACCGAAAAGGCGACGGAGAAGCCGACCGAAAAGGCGACGGAGAAACCGACCGAAAAGGCAACGGAGAAGCCGACAGAAAAGGCGACGGAGAAGCCGACCGAAAAACCGACGGAGGCGACGACTGAAAAAGCAACCGAAAAAGCGACGGAAGCGGCGACGGAAAAACCGACCGAAAAGGCAACGGAAAAAGCGACGGAAGCGGTGACCGAAAAAGCAACAGAAAAAACCGCCGAGAGCAGTACCGAAGCTCCGACCGAAAAGCCTGCTGAAACTTCCTCTCGTGTTGAGCAATCCGCGGCAACAGAAGAACCCGTGAATGCGAACGAAGATACCGATTGATTATTTTTTTGCTTGCTTTTTTCGCGTCAATATGATAACATGAAGTTGATGCAACTGTGCAATCGGAGAAAGACAATAAATTTATAGAAAAAGGTGATATCATGCTTGAAAAACTTGAACTTCTTCACACTGCTATGCCGTATCTGTCATACGCAATAAATTTAATGAACAGAATTTTGTCCGTTATTGCATCTTTCCTCGGGATTGAACTTCCGGAGACTTCTACCACGGAGTCGTCCTCGGAGAGCGAATCTTCAACCGACGCGGAATAAAAAGTTTTTTATCGACAAATTCGGGACACGGATTTTCCCTGCACGGCGGGGTTTTCGTGTTCCGGTTTTTTTTTGTTTCGTGCGGTGACGTTATTGCGGATGTTCATAAAAAACCATTAGATATAACCGGATATTATGTTAAATATTTATAATTCCGTTGACATGCAAAAGGAAATATGGTAAAGTAATCGTATTCGTATTCCGCGAATTTTCCGCGTTGCGTGCATCTTGCGGCAAGAACCGCAATTTTATCGAACAGAGCAAAAGGAGTCTTTGAGAATGAAAACAAACTTTGGCAAAACCAAAAAAACTTTTTCATTTCTGATGATAATTGTCGTTGCAATTGAAATGTTGTTTTGCGTTCCGACGGCTTCGGCAAAAGCGTCAGAGGGCAAATGGATAACATCATGGGGCACCGCTCCGGTTAATTACTATATTTCTCTTGCAGAGTACGTTCCCAATTTTTTCGTCAACGGCAAATTCAACGCCGGAACATTGACCAGAACGGAAATTGCTGTTTCCGCTGCCGGTGAAAAACTGCGGCTTAAGTTCTCAAACGAGTACGGCGACAAAGATGTCAGTTTTGCGAATGTAAATGTTGCGCGTACCGACACTTCGAAAAAAGGCGCGATTGACAAATATTCCGTTGTTCCGCTGACTTTCGGCGGCAGCAGCAGAGCGGTTATTCCCGCCGGCGGCGAAATTTGGTCCGATGCGATAGATTTCAAAACAAAGGCACTCGAAAAAGTGACCGTCAGCATTTATTATGACAAGGAAACGCCCGTGAAAACAGCCGGTCTTTTCTTTGGCAACACGTATTGCGCCCCGGCTTTATCCGATGCCGTTGACGACAGTACAATGATAGGTGACTTTGAGATTACAATCGCAACCGGCGTTAATGCGTACCACGTTATCCCGTTCCTTACCACAGTTGAATCGTACACTTCCGACAGCGATGCTTATTCCGTCGTTTTTATCGGCGACTCGACCCTCGTTAACTCCGCTACGGAGTATCTTTCCGCCAGACTTACGGACGCCGGCGAGCAGAGTATCGCTCTCGTAAACGAGTGCCTTATGGGCAATCGGCTTTTCTACGAAGGACACGGTCTTATCGGTAATCTTTACGGCGATGCCGTTGTTGACCGTTTCGAACGGGATGTGCTCAATATAACTGGGTGCAAAACCGTTATTGTAAAAATAGGCGTCAATGATATTCTTCATCCATCCTCAAAGAGCATGGGCGGCGAAGCACCGTATGTTTCCGCGCAGGAGATTATAAACGGCTACAAAAAACTTGCGGAGCGTGCACATGAAAAAGGAATGCGTATCTATTTTATGGAAATTACGCCGTGGAACGGATACGTACGTGATATCCTCGGCTTACGCGGAGATATTGTTTGGCAGGAAGAACTTCAGCAAATGTGCGACGAGTGCAACGAATGGATACGAACAAATACGGTTGCCGACGGCTATGTCGATTCCTCTGTTCTTGCAAAACCGGATGATTACACTTCTTTCCGTGTGCAGTTTACGAAAGACGGCATTCATTTGTCGAACACGGGTGCGCTTGCATTTGCCGATTGCTTCGATTTGGACGAAATTTTCGGTGTGCAAAACGCCCGGACGGCTGCTGAAATTTACGGTATCAATCCGTACGGTTACGACGTGAACGATACAATAAACAAAATTCTGCTTAAATTTAAGAATGTTTTCGTTTTTCTTCGGCAGTTGTTCTCCGCTTTAAGGCTTGAATACGATCCTATACAAAAAGCTCTCGATAAGATAATAGACTCTTTCCCCGTATCCGCTATCCAGCGTTGAAAAAGCGGAAAAGCGCCGCGCAGATTCTTATTTCGTGAATCCGACCCGTCAAAGCCGACACGGGTTTAATTTTTAAGAGAAAACCGCAACTGAGGTACGTTCGTACCTCAATTGCGGTTTTGGTGGTGTGCTCGGCATGCGTAATAACTTGGTGGTGAAAGTCCACTACAGAC
>CAVKLD010000055.1:0-13122 GCA_963657065.1 bacterium | reverse complement strand
GCCGTTCTACAACCGTTCCATATTTCGATGATGAATTTGGAAACATTGGTGAACGCGCGGCGCGGGGTGGAGATGGTAAAACATATTATGTTCCTGCTGATATGACCTATAAGGAATGGGAAAAGGCTTTTGTGGACGGTGACAAGAGCGGGTTTGAAGAAGTCAAGCACGGCCACTTTAGGCGCGAGGAAAAGAAGCAACTGACCGAAAAAGAAATTGACGCTAAGATTAAGGACTTGCAGAAGAAACAAAGCGATTTGTCCGGCTGGGGTACTTATGATGAGATTGTTAAAGACTTTGGTTCGGTGAATGATTTCTTTGAATCCGATGAAGATTTCCGGCAGTTCATAGCATATCAGAAAGAAATTGAAACGCTCACCCATCAAAAGACAACGACTGCTTCTAGCACAAATAGCCCGGTTATCATAAGCGGTACAAACTGTAAGCTGTCCACCCGTCAATACGGGTTTGGCGATGGAACATCCACAGGTATAAAAAAGACCGTTGATGCAAATATCTATGAAACCCCGGACGGTGTAGAATTTATATTCCCGAAACGGTACAACAAAGCCCATCAAACTATGACACCCGAACAGGCTATAAGGTGCTGGAATAAAGTTCCCGATAAGATCAGACAGCAAGCTCAAAAGAAAATTGAGTTTGTGGATTATTACAATCCAATGGATTCTTATTGGAGAAAGCAATACAAAAATTTCCCTCACTCTTACGCAACAGGCGGTGACAAGATTACTTTTTATCGTTACGATATACCGCATGATGAAGATTATCTTGTTAAAACATACTGCCACGAGGTCGGACACCACATAGATCAGGTGAAAGCGCAAAACAAGGTTCGCTTATCTGATAGTTTGGATTGGAAATCCGCAATGATGGCAGACGAAAAGGTATCCGGCAGAAAATCGCCAACAACTTATGGCGAGAACGCCCCGGCTGAAGATTTTGCAGAAAGTATTGCTGAATATATTGGAAATCCTGCAAAATTTGCATTGGAATTTCCGAATAGATGTAGCATTTTACTTGACAACGTGTTAAAATGAGATAAAGAGGTGATTTTCATGAAACGCATTGACGGTAAAACCCCTTTTGGCGGAGATTACGCCGAATTTCATTTTTTGGATGCCGAAAACAATGAAGTTGATGAGGGCAAGGAAACAAGCATTGTTATCCGTGAGTGCAAAGCGGATGGAACGCTTGTAAAAGAAACATGGGCTAAGAAGTAAAACCGTATATCGCAAACTAAGCACTTTTGAAAGATAACTCTCAAGGGTGCTTTTTTCATACCCATTTTTCAGGCAACAACTATATCAAAGACCTTGAAAAGAACGCTATATGCCGATTATATAAGGTCGATTTTTAAGAAAGGGGTGAATAATTTTGATAACTATGGTTCGTAAGTGCGGGAAAGGTTAGGTGATCCAAAATTTTCTTCCAACTATGGGCTAAATAGTGAACATTCGTCTTTTTTGCATTGCAGACGGTAAAGAACAAGATTCATCGCGTGGTTCGTAACCCACGGTAAAAAACGGAAATGAAAGGCAGGTATATAAACTATGAAAAAAGAAGATTTGATTGCAATGGGCTTGACAGAAGAACAGGCGAAAAAGGTTATGGAATCCCTTGACGGGAATTTCGTTACTAAAACCCGTTTTAATGAGGTAAACGAGGAAAACAAGACCTTGAAGAAGTCTATTTCTGATCGTGATAAACAGCTTGAAGATCTGAAGAAGTCAAGCGGCGATAATGCAGCTTTGCAGCAGCAGATTTCCGATTTGCAGAAAGCTAATGCAGATCAGCAGAAAGCCCACGAAACCGAATTGAACAAGCTGAAACTTGATAACGCTGTTGATAAGGCACTTGGTGAAGCAAAAGCCAAAAACAGCAAGGCGGTAAAGGCTTTGCTTGATTTGGCAAAGGTTGAAATCGGTAAAGATGGTAAACTTTCCGGCTTTGATGAACAGATTGAAGCCCTGAAGAAGTCTGACGGTTGGATGTTTGATGTACAGCAGCAGACACAGCAGCAGTTTACAGGATTTCAGCCGGGGGCTTCTACAACCGTTCCGAATTCTACGGCAGCGGGTTATGAAGCAAGACTTGCGGATGCAAGAAAGAACAATAACCAATTAGAGGTTATCAAAATCAAACGGGAGGCCGCTTCTGATGGCGTTATCCTGATGTAAAACAAAAAAGAAAGGTCAAATAAGGTGAAAAATTATGTCACAGGTAACAGGTATTGGTAATACTTGGAATTTGCCCAACTATGCGGGCGAACTTTTTACTGCCGATCCTACTCAAACCCCGTTTCTTTCTATGATTGGTGGTTTGACGGGCGGCAAACAGACAGATAACTTTGAATTTCCTACCGCGGTAATGTACGACTTCCCGGAGGCTGCACAGCCTGAAATTTCTGAAGCCGATTCTACAACCGCACCTGCTGCAAGCCACATTGCAAGAGAGCAGGAAAAGAATGTTGTTCAGATTCATCAGGAAGTGATTGATCTGACTTATGCAAAGCAGAGTAATTCCGGCAGAATGTCCGGCTTGAACACGGCAGGACAGAACGCAAACCCGCCTGATGAAAAGGCGTGGCAGATTCAGCAGAAGTTAATTAAGATTGCCCGTGACGTGGAATATTCCTTCCTGAACGGTACTTATCAGATCGCTACTGCTGCAAATGTTCCTAACAAAACCCGTGGTATGCTTGAACTTTGCACTTCCGGTACCGGTAATTCCATTGCGGCAGAGGGTGGAGAACTTACAAAAGATATGCTGGATCGGCTTTTCCGTGAAATGGCTGAAAACGGTGCATATTTCGGCAAGATGGTTCTTTTCTGCGGTGCTTATCAGAAGCAGCTTATCACAAAGCTATATGCAAAGCAGTTCAACGCACAGATGCAGACCACACAGAATGTCGGCGGTATGAACATTACTGAACTTGAAACTGACTTCTTCAAGATGGGTATTTGTTGGAACAGATTTATGCCGAAAGATGCAATTCTTATTGCGGATATGGCGCATATTGCCCCTGTATTTCAGGCAGTTCCGGGCAAGGGTGTTCTTTTCGAGGAACAGCTTGCAAAAACGGGTGCTTCCGATAAGATTCAGATTTACGGTCAGGTTGGACTTGCACACGGTCCGGCGTTCCTTCACGGTGCAATTACCGGGCTTGCAAGCAATTAAGAAAAGTCGGGTGATTGTGTATGTTTAGAGTAGAAAAGAAACCCAAAACCCCTAATATGATTTGGGATGCCGCTAACAATCGCCCTCTTTGCAAGTTCGTAAAGGGAGTTTTTGAAACCAATGATACGGATGCAGCCGAAAAGCTGAAAGGTATGGGCTACACCGTAACGGGTGAAACTGATGCTGAAAAGTCTATTGACAAAATGAACCTTGATGAACTGAAAGCCTATGCAGCAGAACACGGCATTGATTTGGGTGATGCTGCGAAAAAGGCTGATATTCTGAAAGTAATTCAGGAAGTAGAAGCAAACGAGTAAAGGCGGTGATTCCCAATGCTGGAAATGGTAAAAGAACGGCTGCAGTCGTTCGGGTATGAGGTTCTCGACGACGACGAAATTATTTTGCAATTTGCTGTTCAGAAGGTGGAAAACACAATCAAGAATGATTGCAATGTATCTTCTGTGCCTGACGGATTGGTGAATATCGCTGTTGATATGGCAGTAGGTGAATTTTTAACGGCAAAGAAAACCTTTTCGCCGGATAGCATTGCAGGGCTTGATTTGGATTATGCGGTTAAGCAAATACAAACGGGTGATACAAATACCGTATTTGCAACCGGGGAAGGCAGTTTGACCGCTGAACAGCGATTGAACAATTTTTTGAACTACCTTCTTACTTACGGTAAAGAAGAATTTAGTTGTTTCAGGAAAATCAGATGGTAAAAGCAGTTAAAGCCGCACGAAAAGCGGCAAAGAAAGCGATTGAAAGCACCTATGAAGGTGTTTGCACCGTCATTGAACGCCGTGACGTGCGTAATGAAACAACCAAAGTCACCCGTAAAACGGAAGTAACCGTTATTGAAAATCAGCCTTGCAAATTATCCTTTGAAAAGTTGAACACCGTTGTTCAGACAGATACAGCGGCGGCAATTTCCCAAAGTACAAAGCTGTTCATATCGCCGGAAATCGTGATAAATGGGGGTTCAAAAATCATAGTGGAACAGGACGGAAGAAAAGCCGAATATTCCGCAAGTGGCGAACCCGCCGTTTATTCCGGTCATCAAGAAATCATGCTTGAACTGTTTAAGGGGTGGGCTTGATTGGGAAAGATGGGCGGTTTTTCGGCGGCTGATTTGAAAAAACTTCAAAAACAGCTGAACAAAATTCAACAGGATAATACAGAAGCCTTTATTGAAAGTTGTGCAAAGGAACTTGCTGCCCGCCTACTTGCTAAAGTTATCAAGCGAACACCCGTCGGGCAGTACCTGAACTGTTCGGGTAAAAAAGGCGGTACACTTCGCCGGGGCTGGACTTCTAAAACACACGGAGAAGCCGCAAGCGGCAGCGGAAAAGGCAATGCGAAAGCATACGCCGATTCGCTGAAAATAAACCATTTCGGAAATACCCTTGTTATTGAGATAGTGAACCCGGTTGAATATGCTTCTTATGTGGAGTACGGACACCGAACCGCTAACCATAACGGATGGGTTCAAGGTCGGTTTATGCTTACACTTTCCGAACAGGAAATACAGAATATAGCCCCGAAAGTGCTTGAAAGCAAAATCAAAAAATATTTAGGGGAGTGCTTGAAATGATAAATTCAATAATTGAAGCAATCAGCATTTCCTTAAATGCTGAATTTGGTGATGAATACACAACTTATACAGAAAGCGTTGAACAAGGTTTGAAAGAGCCTTGTTTTTTTGTGTTCTGTATCAACCCCGCAAACCGGGTATTTCTTGGAAAGCGGTATTTCAGGCAAAATCAAATGTGCATCCAATACTTCCCGGCTGACAAAGACCGCAAGAAAGAGGAATGCAACGCCGTTTCGGAACGGCTCTTTGATTGCCTTGAATATATCACCGTTTCCGGGGATTTGGTACGGGGAACAAAAATGAATGCTGAAATGGCGGACGGAGTTTTGAACTTCTTTGTGAACTATGATTTTTTTGTTCGCAAGGTAGAGCAGAATGATAACGCTATGGGAGAAATTTCTGAAAGCGTTGCCGCGAAAGGATGGATAATATGAGAGAAGCAAAGAAAAGCACAAAGACCGCCGCAAGCGAAACGCCTGTTGTTGAAAATAAATTTTCAAAAGAACAGTTGCTTGCGGCAAAGCGTTTTCAGGGTAAGAAAGATATAGTAAACGCTGTTCTTTCAAAATACCCTGATACTGAAACTTTCACGATTGGCAGCGTGGAAGAAATGATTGAAAAATACATGAAAGGTAAGGTAAAATAATATGGCTTTAGGCGGTGGAACTTTTGTAGTTCAGAACAAAAAGTTGCCGGGTGCATATATCAATTTTGTTTCGGCAGCTTCCGCTTCTGCAACCCTTTCTGATAGGGGCGTTGCGACTATGCCCCTTAATCTTGATTGGGGTGTAGACGGCGAAATTTTTGAAGTAACCAACGGCGATTTTCAGAAAAATTCCCTGAAAATTTTTGGTTATGCTTACACAGATGAAAAAATGAAGGGACTTCGTGATTTGTTCCTGAACACGCAAACCCTTTATGCGTACAAGCTGACTTCCGGGGGCACCAAGGCAAGTAACACCTTTGCAGAAGCCCTTTATTCCGGTGTGCGCGGTAACGATTTGAAGATTGTTATTCAGGAAAACGTTGATGATAAAAGTGCTTTTGATGTAAAGACCGTGCTTGATACGGATATTGTCGATGAACGGAAGTGCCTATCCTTGGAAAGACTGGCAAGGGAAACAAGGCCTCCGGCTGGAAGGGTACGGGTTCTGCAACCTCCCACTACAATACTTCTATTTTCCGTCAGATGATGGTTCAGTACAAGAACACGGGTATTGAAATCAAGAAGTAAGGTGTAAGAAATGTAAAATATTTTTCAACCTTTACATAAAGAAAAAAAAATAATAAATACATATAAAAAAAGAGGATAAAAATTTTTACATTTTTTACACCCGAGAAAACGGAGGCTACATAAAGAATTGACCGACATCGGTCAGCAGGTAGCAAAAAGAGGGCGACCGAAAGGCTCAGGCGGCAATGAAAGGAAGGACCTTTCCTGGAACGGAAACGAAAATCTTTTACCGTGAGATAGGGGTCGATATTTGCGTCACGCCGTTGTGGCGGGTGTTGCCCTTGAAATCTTTGATTTACTGGCAAGCGTGGCGGGTGCTGTTGCTGATAACTGGTCGTGGCTGTCCCCTATCATTTACGGTGTAGCCGCCGCTCTGATTGCTTATAATACGGCGTTGAGTATCTACAACGGTATTCAGCTCGTAAGCAACGGAATTAAAGCGGCAGCGGCTTTCATGGACAAGGTTCACACGGCGCGTCTTGCGATGCAAACGGGTGCAACATTTGCAGCTACAGCGGCGCAGCGTGGGTTTAATGCGGCTTTGCTTGCGTGTCCTATCACCGGGATTATTCTTGCGGTGATTGCCCTGATATCCGTATTCTATGCGGCGGTGGCGGCGGTGAATAAATTCGCCGGAACTTCCATCTCTGCAACGGGCATTATTTGCGCGGCGTTTGCGGTGTCAGCTGCTTACGTAATCAATACATTCATTATTCCGCTTCAAAACGGATTTGCGCGGCTTGCGAACTTCTTCGGGAACGTGTTCGACGACCCGATTGCCGCCGTTAAGGTTGCATTTTATGACATGTGCCTTACCGTTATCGGATACATTTCGAATCTTGCAAATTCCATTGAAACGCTGCTAAACAAAATTCCCGGTGTTACGGTGGATATTACAAGCGGACTTGATGGCTTTTATTCGGGATTGGAACAGGCACGGCAAGCGGTTAAAGATGAATCCGGCTGGGTTGAATACGTAAAAGCGTGGGATTATATCGACTACACGGACGCAGCGGCAGAGGGTTATAACTTCGGCGCAGGACTTAAAGACAGAATTTCCGACGCGTTCGGCGGCACAAAGGTTGAAGCGTCCGAAGTGTCTATCTCCGATTACAGTACCGCTTATGACACCGGCTACGACACGGCAGCAGTCGCCGACGGCGTGGACAGCATAGCCGGAAACACCGGCAGCATCGCGGACAGTTTGGACGTTACCGAGGAAGATTTGAAGTACCTGCGCGACATTGCCGAGCAGGAAAACATTAACAGATTCACGACCGCCGAAATTCATATAGACCAATCCGGTATGCAGAATATTATAAACAAAGACATGGATTTGGACGGCATCGTTTCCGGGCTTACAGACGCGGTAAATGAGGCGGTTGTCATAATAGCGGAAGGAGTGCATGTGTAATGAGTAAAAACGGCTACGACTTTTACCTCGGCAAATGTTTACTCCCGATTGCGCCCGATAAGCTGACGACCAAAATAAACAACGCAAACGACACGCTTACACTTATCAACGACGGGCAGATTAACATACTGAAAACGGCTGAACTTACGGACGTTGAATTTGAATGTATTATCCCGCAAACAAGGTACCCGTTTGCGAAATATAAAAGCGGATTTTTGAACGCGTCGTATTTTCTGCAGTATTTCGAGCAGCTGAAGACGAGTAAAAAGCCTTTTCAATTCATTGTATCGCGGACGATGCCGGACGGTGCTCTGCTTTTTGCAACGAATATGAAGGTATCGTTAGAGGATTATAAAATCACGGAACAGGCTAAAAACGGTTTTGACCTGACCGTCAAAATCAGCCTGAAACAGTACCGCGACTTCGGCACAAAAACGGTCAGCATAAAAATTGCCGATTCAAAACCGAAAGCCGTCGTGCAGCCTGCAAGGTCAACGGAATCGAAGCCGGCAAGCAAAGAGTACAAAGTCGGCGACATTGTCAACTTCAAAGGCGGGACGCATTATTACAGTTCCTACACGGGCGCGAAAGGTTATTCGGCAAAAGCCGGACAAGCCAAAATCACAATTGCAAACGGCGCGGGTAAGGCTCATCCCTGGCACTTGATTCATACGGACACAACTTCGAACGTGTACGGCTGGGTTGACGACGGCACTTTCGAATAAGGGGGCGCAGAGGTTGAATGTAGAACTTTTAATTTCCGATTCTTCCGGCACGAAAGCATACGCGCCGATTGTGGAAGAAGGGATTGAATGGAGCACCGAAAGAAGAAGCGCGCCGGGCAAATTAACATTCAAAGTCGTAAGAGATGACAAAATTGATTTTCAAGAGGGGGCAGCCGTTCGCCTGAACGCGGACGGCAAACCCGTCTTCTTTGGGTTCGTCTTCAGCAAAAAGCGCGATAAAAATCAAATTATTACAGTTACCGCGTATGACCAATTGCGATATCTTCAAAATAAGGATACTTACGTCTATGAAAACAAAACCGCGTCCGAATTTGTCCGGATGATTGCGGAAGACTTTTCGTTAAACGCAGGCACGCTTGAGGATACCGGCTTCAAAATCGCTTCACGGGTGGAAGATAACACGTCGCTTTTTGATATGATTGAAAACGCTCTTGATTTGACTTTGCAGAATACCAAAGAAATGTTTGTCCTGTATGACGATTTCGGCAAGCTGACAATTAAAAATATATCGTCCATGTGTATCGGCGAATCCGGAGCATATTTGATGATTGACGCGGAAACGGGCGAAAATTTCGAATATTCGTCCGGCATTGACGGCGACACATACAACAAAATTAAACTGACTTACGACAACGATGACACCGGAAAACGCGAAGTATATATCGCGAAGGACAGCAGCCGCATAAACGAATGGGGTGTTTTACAGTATTTCGATACTCTTTCCAAAGGCGAAAACGGACAGACGAAAGCGGACGCGCTGCTGCAGCTCTACAACAAAAAAAACCGCAGTCTGAAGATTACGAACGCGATAGGCGATACACGCGTAAGGGCGGGCAGTATGATTGTTGTAAATCTTGCGTTGGGCGATATGAATCTGAAAAATTTCATGCTTGTCGAAAAAGCGAAACACACTTTTAAACTGAATCAACATTTAATGGATTTAACTTTAAGAGGGGGCGAATTTATTGGCTGATGCGATAGACCTTGTAAAAATAATAAAAAAAGCTGCATTCGAAGCGGTGAACGGTTCGAAGCCTGTCGAGATTTGTTTCGGAAGAGTGACAAGCGCAGTGCCGCTTCAAATTCTGATTGAGCAAAAAATGACACTGGGCGCGGCGCAGCTCGTTCTTTCCCGCAGTGTTGCGGACTACTCGTCGGAAATTACTGCCGACGGCGAAAGGAAACAAATTACCGTTCATAATGGGTTGGTTGTCGGTGATAATGTTATCCTTTTAAGGCAGCAGGGCGGGCAAAAATATATCGTGGCGGACAGGCTCGTTTGATACCGTCCGTCACGGGATTTCTTGAACAGGATTTTGAAATTGCCGAACAACCGACCAAAACTTATAAAATTCAGTTAGAAGGCGCACACGTTCGCGGATATACCGACGGACTCGACGCAATGAAACAGGCAATTTACAAAATCCTTTCAACGGAAAGATACCAATATATCATGTACTCGTGGAACTACGGCATTGAATTGCTTGACCTTTACGGCGAACCTGTTTCTTATGTCTGCCCGGAACTGGAACGCCGTATAACCGAAGCTCTTACATGGGACGACAGAATAAAGAGCGTTGACAATTTCAATTTTGACACCTCAAAAAAGGGTGAAATTCTGGCTACATTCACCGTGCGCACGTCTTTCGGGGATGTAACCGCTGAAAAGGTGGTAAATTTTTAATGTACGATGTAACTTACGACGAAATTCTTGCGCGAATGCTCGAAAAGGTATCCGACAATTTCGACAAGCGGGAGGGGTCGGTTATTTTCGATTCTCTTTCCCCGACGGCGGTGGAGCTTCAGAACTTGTACACGGAATTAAATACGCTGATTGCAGAATCGTACGGTGATAGTGCTTCACGGGAATATCTTATTAAGCGTTGCGCGGAGCGCGGAATCACTCCGTACGACGCTGCAAAGGCGGTTTTAAGAGGTGAATTTACTCCGGCGTCCATTGATGTAACGGGCAAGCGTTTTAACATTGACGCGCTCAATTTCGAGGTGAAGGAAAAAGCCGAAGACGCCGACGGCGTTTATTATCGCGTAGAGTGCGAAACCGCCGGAACGGTCGGGAATCAGTACACCGGGACAATGACGCCGATTGACTACATCCCCGGACTTGAAACCGCTAAACTTACTGCGGTTCTCGTTCCCGGCGAAGATGAAGAAGACACGGAAGATTTGCGCAAAAGATATTTTGACAGCTTCACCGAAAAGGCATTCGGCGGAAATGTTGCTGATTATCTTGCGAAAACAAACGCCATCAGCGGTGTAGGAAGTACGAAAGTGACAAGAGCGTGGAACAGCGGCATAAGTCCCGCCGACATGATACCGACGGCGAACGTGACAACATGGTACAACACAACTATCGCAAGCGCGTCACTGAACGCGGACGTAAAAAACTGGCTTACTTCCGTCTACACTGCCGCCGCTGCAAAGCATCTGACAACGGGCGGTACGGTTCTGCTCACGATTCTTAATTCCGATTACCGCGCCGCGTCTTCTGTTTTGGTTCAGAACGTGCAAAACGCCGTTGACCCGTCCGAAAGCGCGGGCGAGGGGGACGGGCTTGCACCTATCGGACATGTTGTTACGGTCAAAAGCGCAGTCGAAAAAACGGTCGATGTATCCGTCGCACTGACTCCCGCGGCGGGTTACTCCTGGGAGCAGCTGAAAACCCCGGTCGAAACAGCCGTAAACAACTACTTCGCGGAATTGCGAAAAGAGTGGGCGGACAAAGACAAATTAAGCTTATCCGTCTGGCAGGTCCTTATCCGCGTTTCCGCAATCGACGGCATCGAGAGCGTCAGCAAAATAAAATTAAACGGCAGCGAATCGGATTTGACGTTGGCAGGCGACGAAATTCCTGTATTGGGGGATGTGACAAATGAATAAAATCGACCTTGCTGCATACCTGCCGCCGTTTATGTCGGAATACAAAGAACTCGTTACCGAACTTGACATAGCGGGCAAGGAGCTGCAAGACATTCGGACCGCAGCCGACGCGATTCTGCAAAACGAATACATCGAAACGGCTGACACGGACGGACTTTCGCGGTTCGAAAAAATCTTGAACATTCTCCCGGCAGCAGCCGATACGCTCGAAAGCCGTCGTTCGAGAGTGTCGTCGCGGTGGTTCGATACGACTGTTTATACATTTCACGCGCTGTGGCTGAAGCTGAAGAACCTCTGCGGCGATAATAATTTCACGCTTGCCGAAAACAAAGACAATTATACCGTCGAAATTGCCGTCGACCTTGAACAGTACGGACAGGTTGACGAACTGAACAAAATTATCGACAGTATGATACCGTGCAACATGGTTGTTGTTTCCGAAAACGAAATACCGTGCAAAGCGAACCGCGCCGCGTTCAACAGCGGTATAAGCTTCGTGGAAATGATTTGTATTACCGATGAGGAAACGACACAATAACAAAACGAAAGGGCGAAAAATGTATTATGGCAGATTTTTCAAGATTGATTATCACAGACGAAGGCAAGGCATTACTGTCTAAAGCGATTCAGGGAACGGGCAAAATCAAATTTACAAAAATGTGCACGTCGAATGAAGAGATAGAGCCAATAACCGAGCTGCAAGATGTCAACCAGATAAGTGATAAGCTGACAATAACTTATCCGCCTGACAGCGACACCATAAAAATCGAAACGGTATTCAATAACAAAAATTTGACGGAGGGGTATTATGTAAATTACATAGGGTTATATGCGATTGATGCCGGCGACCCCGACGCGCAGGAAATTTTGTATGCGGTGGTGCATCCGAACAGGTTCCGTAGCTGTTATATTCCCGAAGACAACGGACAAACTGTTTCGAGTTTTTGCGTGCAGCTTGTTACTTCCATAGGCGATGCGGATGTTGCTATCGAAATGGTTGAAGGCGGGGTTATCTCAACGCAGGAGTACTTAGACATTTTGGACAAAGTAGACACAGCGAACGCTACGGCAAACACAGCGAAAACGACAGCCGACGCGGCGAAAACGACAGCCGACGCGGCGTACGTTGCGGCAAACACAGCGCAGAAGGCAGTCGACGGTGTACGCATTAACGTAAACAATTTGCTTTACAACAATGCCGGGGCGCACAACGCTATCTACCGTGGCAAAAACCTCGGTACGAGCGTCACCGCGGAGCAGTACGCCGCGATAAAGGCGGGGACGTTCGACAATATGTACATCGGGGATTATTGGGTGATAAACAACGTTACATGGCGAATTGCGGCGTTTGACTATTACTACAACACCGGCAACGGTACAACAGACAGCGGCGTTACTATCCCGAAGTGCAGCACTCACCACGTAACTATCGTGCCGGATGCCCGTTTGTACGGGGCGAAAATGAACGGAACCGCTACAACCGAAGGCGGTTATGTCGGTTCGCAAATGTACACGACGAATCTCGCTGCGGCAAAAACAACCATCAACACCGCGTTCGGCTCGTCGCATATTCTGTTGCATGGGCAGCTCCTTTGCAGCACCGTGACAAACGGAGCGCCGACGGGCAAAGGTTGGTACGAAAGCACTGTTGAGCTTATGACGGAGCAGAATGTCGTCGGCGCGAGAAACGTCGGCACAGCCGGTTCGGGTGCTATAGGCATTGACAATAAGCCGTTCCCGCTGTTCGCGCATAATCCCAGCCTTATTGCTGCCGATGGCTTTTGGCTGCGTGATGTCGCAACCGCGTCATATTTTGTTTACGCGAACAGTTCCGGTTTTATTGAATCGGGTGCTGCAACATATGCCGGCGGCGTTCGTCCTGCGTTCTCTATCACAGGCTAAAGGAGAGGAAACGGATGCTTTATGTTAACACAGACGGCACAATTCAGCTGACACGCGGCGACACCGCACGGCTGACAGTTGCGATAAAAAACGATTTGGACGGCAGCGATTACGAGTTAAACGCGGACGACGTTCT
>CAVKLD010000054.1:0-13285 GCA_963657065.1 bacterium | reverse complement strand
GCCGAATTCATTGAAAATATCATAACTGTCAAACCACGAAAACATTCGCTGGCGGAATAAGAGCTTCATTGTGTCAACTCCTTTTCGGTTGTGAGTACGAGCCGCTTTTTGTGTGAATGGCTTCGGGTTTGTGAAAATCAGCCAAGATAAGTTTTTATGTATTCAAGCAGTTTGTCGTTGAACGCCTTGCGTACGTCCGCGTCGGAGTCCAGATTGTGACCGGAGTTCGGGAATGTAAAGAAATCGTGAGTTACACCCGCAGCTGTCAGCGCGTTATCGAGCGAAAGAGCGTTTTCATACGTTACGAGTACGTCTTTCATGCCGTAAGCCATGACGGTGGGCACAGAGGATGCATTAACGTAGGTAACGGGTGAAATCGCCTTGAGTGCGCACTGAACGGCGTCGGTTTCAATGTTCTCGTCTGTCACCGTTACGCCGGAAAGCTCGGAGAGAATAAGCAGCGCAGTGTTTCTGTCCATTCCGGTGCAGGCATCGATAAACGTACGCCCTGAAAAGTCGGAAGGACCTACTTCGTCGTAAACGAATTTTATCGGTACGGGCGATTCGTCGGCTCGCGAATAGGCGTAGAGAAGTGTGAGATGTCCGCCTGCCGAAGTGCCGCCTATCGCAACGTTCTTTATTTTTATGCCCTGTTCCAGAGCTTTGTCGACCGCCGTTTTTATACCCGCAGTGATGTCATCGAGCATGTCGCCGCAATGCACACTGCCGCCCTCCGACAGAAATCTGTAGTTGAGCGATGCCGCCGCGAGCTTCAGGTCGCCTGCGCAGTATTTTACAATTTCCCAGCCGTCGTCTTCGTCGCCGGCTATCCATGCGCCGCCGTGAATGTATACAAAAAGGCTCACTTCATCTCCGGCGTTGTTCGGAAGAGCAAGGTCAATGACCTGATTGGCGTCGCAGCCGAAATATATGTCGCGGAATTCTTTGTATGCTTTCTTTTCGCCCAGACCGAGCAGCTGCATGAAAAATGCAACTATCGCCATAAGCACCGACAACATTTTTTGTAACATAATAACACCGCTTTCTATAGTTTTATTATCTGATCATATAATAACATACAGAGTTGATTTTTGCAAGTGTTTTTTGAATATTACCGCACACCTTTTCAGTCGGAATATATTTCACCGAGTTTATTTTTGCTTATGTTGTAAATAACGCCCAGAAACAGTGTCATGAGCAGACACGTGACGGCGGGAACGGCGGCGGAAACGGTGTAAAGTCCGTTCACGGCTTCGTCTGTCAGATTCTTTGCGTCGTAGCCGATAAGACCGATAACGCCCGTGCTCATGACCGCCGATAATGTTTGTCCGAGCTTGCGCCCGAATGAAAATACCGCATACGTCGTGCCCTCTTCGCGCTGACCGGAGTGCTTTTCCTGATAGTTTATCACGTCCGTTGCCATTGCCCAGATTTCAAGAATGAAAAACATCATGCCGAAGCCCGATATGAAAGTCAATGCAAAAAACACATACACACTCTGCGTCCTGATAAGCAGAAGAACGGTGTTTGCGGCGGCGGCGACAGCCATGCCGAGCGTACACAGTTCCTTTTTTCCGTATTTTCTTACAAGCTTGGCGATGAACGGGAACAGAATCAGCATCGGCAGATACGTGACCACGGTCACCGCCGCGTAAAGCTCCGGTTTTTTGAAATAGTTGAGAAAGAGGTAGTTGTACATCGTCTGCGTGTACTGCTGAGTTGCCAGAAGAAGCATCGACGCAAGGCTCAAGCCAATGAACGGGCGGTTCGTGAGCAGTACGCGCACTGTCTTTTTCCAGTCTTTCTTTTCCGGCACGGGAGGCGAAACGACGCGTTCCGTCGTCATTGCATAGCAAGCCTGATATACGAAAACGCTTATCACCGACAGCACCGCAACTCCGATGAGCAGCTTGCCGCCGTCCAGCACCTTTTTGCCGGCGTCCGTTGCCGAATATACGAAAAGCGGCAGAATGACCTGCCCCGGCAGACCGCCGAGTCCCGCGCCGACGGAACGGAAAACCGACAGTGCGGAGCGTTCGTCTTTGTCGGATGTGACCACGCTTGCGAGTGAACCGTAGGGAATCGTTACGACCGTGTACATCATTCCGTACATGATATACGTGACATATGCGATTATCAGATACTGATTCTCGGACAGCGAACCGAATTTCGTGAACGTGAGCACTGCCGAAACCGCAAGCGGGATACTGCCCCACCTGATGTACTGCAAAAATTTGCCTTTTTTGCCCGAACGGCGCATGTCAACCACCGCGCCCCACATAGGGTCGTTAATTGCATCCCACAGCCGCGCAACGGTGAAAAGCACCATTATTTTCCCATACGGAAGACCGAGCACGTTTGTGTAGAACATCTGAAGAAACGAGCCGATGATGCCGAAGGTAAGACATCCGCCCGTGTCGCCGAGGGCGTAGCCTATCTTGTCTTTCAGTGTGATTCCATATGTCTTTCTTTCGTCCATACAAAAAACCTCCGTGTATTGCAGTCACTTTTAGCATATACTATTTTGAGTAAAAAAACAATTGTACATACTGTATAAAACGAATGCGCCCGTTTGTGTTGAATTGCCGAAAAAACGTTCCGCTTTTTTTGCTTATCCTGCATAAAAAGACGTTCGGCGGGCAGAATTTTTATCGGGAGGTATCATGTCATGATGATAAACGATGAAAATAAGAAAAGCGGCGGCAGGTTAAAAGCGGGGCGTGCGGTGTATATCGCGCTCGGCGTTTGTGTTTTGGCTGCCGGACTGATAGGCTACATGTCGTCGATTAAACTGCCCGATGTCGACACGAACGGCACACAGCCGAAAATAACTTATGAGCAGCGTACCGACACGACATACCGCAGCGAAAAAGTGACGGTCGATATTAACGTGCCGCCTGCTGAAATTGCGGCGCAGCCTGCGGAAGAAACGTCATGCGAGGTTGAAACGGTGCAGAGCGAAGAAGCGACACTCGACGTTCGGGCGGTGTTCGGCAATGAAAACGAGAGCCTTACGGAAAACGCCGACACCGCGCCGATTAAATATCAGCTGCCGCTGTCCGCCGATATGGGCAAGGATTATTCAATGGGCGTGCCTGTTTTCAGCGCAACGATGAGTGACTACAGAACGCACAACGGCGTTGATTTCGTCGGGAAACCGGGCGATGCGGTGAAACCTATCGCATCGGGGCGCGTAATTGCGGTTGAAAATGATACGGTGCGGGGAAATGTCGTAACGATCGACCACGGCGGCGGTGTTGTTTCATCCGTCTGGGGACTTGCTGATGAAGGCATCGTCGCCGAGGGCGTCGAAGTCATCGAAGAATCGGTGATAGGCACACTCGGTACTGTGCCGTGCGAAATCAGGGATGGCGACCATATTCATCTGGAAGTGCGGGTGAACGGTGAACTTGCAGATCCGCTTGAGGTTATGGGGCTCGCCGAAAACCCGACGGAATAAAGAAAAAAAGACGAATAAAATCAAAAAAACCTTTGACAACCGGTTCTGTATGTGATACCCTTTTCTTTGTTCTATTTACACAGAGAGAAGGGTGTATTTTTATGCAAAAAACACAATTTAAGGGTGTTCTCATGCTTTTGCTTACCGCTTTTATCTGGGGGTCGTCATTCGTCGCGCAGGGAATAGGAATGGAGGAAGCCGAGGCTTTTACTTTTAACGGCGTTCGTACGCTGCTCGGCGCAGTCGTGCTTTTGCCCGTTATTGCGGTCGGCGAAGTGCGCAGAAACAGCAAATCACCCGTTTCGAAAGAAACAAAAAGAGCGGAAAACAAAAAAATACTCAAAAGGGGAGCTGTGCTCGGCGTTGCGCTCTGCGTTGCGAGCAATCTTCAGCAATTTGCCTTTAACTGGACTTCCCCGGGAAAAATTGCATTTATCACCGCATTTTACATGCTGTTCGTGCCTGTGCTCGGACTTTTTCTCAAAAAGAAAGTCGAGCTGCCGACTTGGCTGTGCATTGCGGCAGGGTGCGTGGGACTGTATTTTCTGTGCATTTGCGGAAAAGGTCTGTCGGGTATAAATTTCGGCGATTTTCTCGCTTTTTTGTGCAGCATCGCGTTTGCCGTACACATTCTCACGGTGGAACGCATCGCGGGGGATGTCGACTCCGTAAAACTGTCGTGCGTTCAGTTTGCCGTGTCGGGCGTTATCACGTGCATACTTATGTTTATATTTGAGAATCCGACGGTTGCGGTTCTGAAATCCTCCGCCGTGCCCATCCTGTACTCCGGCTGCCTTAGCTGCGGCGTGGCGTACACATTGCAGATTGTCGGACAAAAATACACCGAGAGCACGGTGGCATCTCTTCTGATGTGCATGGAATCCGTGTTCGGCGTTGTTTGTTCCGCGATAGTTTTGAAAGAAAAAATGACCGTCTGGGAAACGGTCGGATGCGTGATTATGTTTGCTGCGATAATCGTATCGCAAATCAATTTCAAGACGCTGTTTGCGCACAAAAAAACCGCCGGTTGACGACGGTTGTTTGAAGAGAAAAATTGCAGAAAAAAAACCGCCGCATTGCGTTTTTTGCGCTTTGCGGCAGTCGTTTTTTTTTTCGGCGTTATTGCAATTCGTTTTCCACTGCGGGGAAGACGAGCTTTTTTATGAGCACGTTCATGCAGAACCAGTTCTCGACAGATGAAACATTTTCTTTTTCGCTTGCGTTCTTCGCCGCGACGCCGGTTATTTTGCCGTTTGTGTCAATCAGATAAACGCGCCGCAGGTCATCCGCCGTGCGTCCCGTTGACGAGGAAAATTCAAACACATAATTCTGACCGCTGTCCGGCACGCTGTACACCGCCGCGAGGTATGATGTATCTATTTGGCGTTCGTTATTTACTATCGCGATGAATTTGTTGCCGGGCGATGTGTCGACTTCCATGTCGCCGTTTGCGCTTGGCAGTACAATGCTGAGATCCACGTCCTTTGATGCAGCCGTGCTGCTTTCGGATGCTTTTTCGGTCGATTGAACCGCTTCGGATGTCTGTATGGTGCTGTTTTCCGCAGACGGCTGTGTTGCTGCCGTTTCCGTTTCAGGTTCTGTTGCGGCAGCCGTCGTTTCCGGTTCGTACGACGCTGACGGCTGTTCGGGGACAGCCGTCCTCTCTGCTGCGGTTGTATTTGTCCGGTCGTCAACAAAAGCGGAACTTTCCGTCGGAGCGCTTTCATTTTCACTTCCACTGTCGGTCGTTGACGCGGAGAACGGATAGTAAGTGTAGCGAACGGATTCGGGCGCAGCGGAAGACGTCGGATCGACGTATTGTCGGCACGACGTGAGTACAGTTATTATTACGGACATTGAAACTGTCACGGATAAAAGCGGAAAGAAATTTTTCATAGCATGATAATTGTATAGTAAATCGTGTTTTCATTCAAGCGGTATATTGTGAACAATATTTGTCGCTTTTTTTACGGCATGCGAAAAAACAGAAAAACGGAAACACACGAAGCGTTTCCGTTAAAAAATTGCCGTGCCGTAAATCGGATTCCGATTTCGGGAAAATTGCGTGGTTGCGCAGTCCGCGGAAAAGCCGCGAAAATGACTTTCGGAGTTACGCGCCCGTGATGGTGGAGAGAACGGTGGATGTTCCCGATGAAGACAAAACGTCGATAACGCCCGTAACAAGCGACGCAATGACGCTGCTGACATCGGTGGCGCTTACCCCCGTGAATATCGAGAGAATGCCCGTTGCGATGTTGCCGAGTCCCTCAAGCGACTTTGTGTCGCCCGCGCGCACGGTTGCTATCGCAGCATTGAACGCATTGTTGATGGCTTCGGAGTCAAAACCGAGGTTTGCCAATGTCTGAATTAAAGCCTGAAGCATATCTACCACTCCTTGTGTTGTGATTATATTGTATCACTGTTGTTTCGGTTTATTATTCCGAAATCGAAAAATGAAACAAAAATATTACGAAAACATTGATAATCCGTAAAAAATTATTCAAAATTACTTTGCGGAATCGTTTTCTTCCGGTGCATACATGCCGCCGTCTTCGCCGTTGTATCCGTCTTCGCCGTCGCTGCCGTAATCGTCTTCGCTGCCGCTCTCCTGCTCGACCGATGCGGAAACGGCTGCTTTTGTTTTGAAAAGGTGAATTATTCCCTCGTCGTTGAGCTGCTTTACTACAATGGCGGCAAACGGGAGAATGAAAAATCCGAGAATGCCGAGCGTCTTCGTACCGATATACATTGCCGTTATCGTCACTATCGGCGAAAGTCCGGCCTGACCCGCAACAAGTTTCGGCTCTATTACCTGGCGAACAACAAGTATGATTGCGTAAATTATCAGCAGCCCGATACCCATTGAAATGTCGCCGATTATAAAGCTGTAAATCGCCCACGGAATCAGCACCGTACCTGTACCGAGCACGGGTACAATATCGATTATCGCTATCACGAGCGCAATCATGAAGATATATGATGAATCATAAATTTTGAGGAGCTTCAGCGTGTAAAGTCCTATGCACAGTTCTGTTGTCGTTATGAGAACGATAAGAGAATACGCCTTGAGCATTTTGCGAAGCGAACCGAATACAACGTGTTTCGTGTTGAAAATCTTAAGCTGTGTTTCGGCGGATACCTGCCGCAGAATAAAGTCGCGTATTCTCTCGTAGTCCGCGCAGACGAATATGGTTGCGATAATCGTTATCAGTATGCTTATGAGCATCGACGGAAGCTGTCCGACGGTTTTTTTGATAACGCCGCCGCCTTTCGAGAGGATGCTTGACCAGTCCAAACCTATGGAGTCGAGCGAAAAGTCCGAAATACCGTTTTCCGTGAGATTGTCAAAAAAGGCGGTAATGCTCTGCGTCGCGGCGTTGCGGAGCGAGTCCGGCAAAAATCCGACGGCGTTTACGGCGTAAGTTTTGAGCGTTTCGCAGATTCCGGACATGTTGTGGAATTTGAGTTTTATAAACTCGATAAACCCTTTTACCTGTTCCGCAATCTCCATGCCGAGCAGCATAAACAGTGTCACTATCACGCCGAGAATCAGTATAACGAACAACGCGCTGAGCGGAGAACGCGGTATTTTCAGTTTCCTGTTGATAAAAGTTATCGGACGGTGAAGCATAAGCGCAAAAATACATGCAAAAAGAAACGGCATCAAAATGCCCGCAAAAGTTCTGAACACGAGATAGAACGCGGCAAGCAGCATAACATAGTATGCGGCGTTGATTATTATCGATAATTTTTTTTGCGTTGAGGGACTTAAATCGTTCATCGTTTTACTGCTCCTTCGTGTGTATCATTACTCTATTTTACACACATTCGCAATAATATACAATACCCACACGGTTTAAAAAATCTTTAATTTCTTCTTTTTTTATGATTTTCCGCCGTTCGTTTTCGATTGAACGCCGCAGCTCCGTTAAAATCCGTGAAAAGACCGTTGCTGTGCCCGGTTTTTTGCGTTTGAACGGCAGTATTCGAAAAAAACTGTTGACATCCCATGCTATGACGATATATAATGAGGTACTGTGAGAAATAGGTGCATTGCGCCTTTTTTCGGAATGCGGCATGCCGTTTACGTGTTTTTGCCGCTGCAGAGTCGCAAGACAATAAAAAATGAAATGGAGGGGTAACCGATGAAAAGAACTTACCAGCCCAAAAAGCGTCAGCGCAAGATGGAGCACGGCTTCCGTAAGAGAATGTCTGACCGCAACGGACGCAAGGTTCTCGCCCGCCGCAGAGCAAAGGGCAGAAAGATGCTCACTTACTGATTACCGATCCGAAAGGACAGGGTGAAAATTGACCCATACTCAAACGCTTAAGAACAATTGCGATTTCCGCCGTGCCTACGGCAGAGGAAAAGTGTACACAAATCCTGCGCTGGTAACTTACATAGTCAGAAACCGCGCGGGTATTTGTCGTATGGGAATTACCACCGGAAAAAAGATCGGCAATGCGGTTCAGCGCAACCGTGCCCGCAGAGTCATCAGGGCGGCGGCGGAGATGCTGCCCGTGACAAAGGGCGGGTACGACATCGTTTTTGTGGCACGCACCAAAACGGTGTACAAAAAAAGCACCGACATTTATGCGGTGATGAAGAAGCAGCTTGCTTCGGCAGGTGTTATCGATGCGTAAAGCGGCTCTTAAGACGATAGAATTTTACATGCGGCGCATATCCCCTCTTTTTCCCGCGCGCTGCAGGTACTATCCCACGTGTTCGCAATATACCTATGAAGCCGTCGAAAGATACGGCTTTATTATCGGCACGCTGCTCGGCGCGCTCAGACTGATGCGCTGCAATCCGCTTTGGCCGGGCGGGGTCGATCCCGTGCCCGAGTTTAAGCGGATAGATTACCTGAAAAAGAAAAAAAACCATGAAACTCCCGGAGGTTCCAAATGACGATATTAAGAGATTTTCTGGCTGTCCCGTTCGGGTGGGCGCTCGGCGCACTGTATGATTTGAGCGGAAACTATTTGCTTTCCCTCGTCATCATTACGCTGGTTTTGAAGCTGCTGCTTCTCCCGCTCGGCATAAAGCAGCAAAAAGGTGCTGCGAAGCAAATGCGGCTTCAGGCAAAGGTCAACAAGATAAGAGCCAAATATGCGGGCGCGGGCAGAGAAGCTCAGATGAAGATCTCCGAGGAAACACAGGAGCTTTACAGACGCGAGGGCTTCAATCCCGCAGGCGCGGGATGTGCCCCGATGCTTCTCCAACTCGTTGTCATGATGGGTCTTTACGGCGCTATTTATGCACCCGTTTCGAAGGTGCTCATGTTTAAGGATGCAGTCATTGAGGAGCTTACGAGAGTGTATCTCACTCTTCCGAATCTCCCCGAAAACGCCGCCAAAGACACCTACAGAATGGAACTTAACATTCTTAACCGTTTCAGCGAGATTATTCCGAATGTCGACACTTCCGTTGTGTCGCAGGATGCTATTGACAAGATTCAGAATTTTATAAGCCACTTCACTATTTTCGGCGTCAATCTTACCGAACTGCCCAGTAATTTCAAAGGCAGAGATGACGCCGCCGCGCTTATTCTCATTCCCGTTCTGGCGGGTGTTTCCGCTATGCTTACCGCTCTCTACAGCTACTTGAAGCAGCGCAAGACGAACCCCGAAACAGCTAAAAACCCCGCGATGGGCTGCATGATGCTGTTCTCTCCCGCGCTCAGCGTCTATTTCGCGTATTCGCTTCCCGCCGGCGTAGGCTTCTACTGGATAATCTCAAATATCCTTGCGTTTATCCAGACGGTGGCACTTGCGGTGGCGATTAAACCCGAAAAAGTAATTGCGGACCAGATGATAGACGAAACCGTTGAACGGCGTTCGAGAGAGGCAAGCGTCAAGAAGCGCGTTGCTTTCTCAAAACAGAAAAAAGATTAAAAGCGGAACTGCTAACAAAAAGAAAGGATTTTCGCAATGATTATAGAAAAAATCGGAACCGGTGCAACTGTCGAAGATGCGTTTGCCGATGCAAAAGCGCTTCTTAATGCTCCAGAAGATGCAGAACTTCACCAGGAAATAATAGAGTATCCTAAAAAGAAGCTCTTCAGCAGAGTGCCGGCTAAAATAAAAGTGTGGTACGAAGTACCCGACTCACCCGCCGTTGATGCTGAAGTCAAAAAAGCCGCGCCCGCCAAGGCGGCTGCCGCAGCACCTGCAGCACCCGTTGAGAAAAAGAGCGCACCCGCAGTGAAGAAAACCGACGCTGCCGCAGCACCTGCAAAACCCGCTGCTCCGGCTGCAAAACCCGCTGCTCCGGTTGTCGCCGAAGCCGCTCCCGCAGAAGCGGAGTCCGAGAAAAAAGAAGACGCTCAAGCGGCTGAACCCGCAGTTGAAACGCGTGTGCCGTTTGAAATCAAAGATGACGACGAAGCCGCAAATTTGCTCAAGTTTATTATTGCGGGAATGAATATCGAAGAATATGAACTCACCGGTGAACTGATTGTGGAAACCGATGAGGTAGTCTATAATTTGTCGTGCGGCGATGCCGACGGCGCACTTATCGGCAGACGCGGCGAAACACTCGACTCGATTCAGTATCTTCTCCGCCTTGCCGACAACAAACGCACCGCCGACGGAAAACACAACAAAATTTCCGTTAATGTCGGTAATTATCGCGAAAAGAGAAATGATAACCTTCGTGCGATTGCCGCGAAAAGTGCGCGCAACGTGCTTAAATACGGAAGAAATGCCGTTCTTGAACCGATGAATCCCTACGAAAGGCGCATCGTTCATACCGCCGTTCAGAGCATTGATGGCGTGACTTCTCATTCCGTAGGTTCGGACGGCAACCGCAAAGTGGTTATTTCGCTCGAAGAGGGCGTTCAGCCCACCTGCCCCCGCGGCGGTTACAACAATCGCGGCAAAGGCGGCTACAACAAGGGCGGTTACAAAAAAGGTTATAACAACAAGGGCGGCAGAGGCAAAGGCGGTTATCAGAAGAGAGAACCGTACAAACCTGCCGTTACGCGCGAACCCCGTCAGGATGCTGCCGGCAGTCTTTACGGCAAAATAGAAATTCCCGGAAAGACGGAGGAATAATCCGCGTCTTCGCATGTCTTATGCGAACATAATAGGCGAAACGTCTGTTTGCGCCGTAGATTTAAATTGAAAACAGGTGAGCGTCTTAGCCAAAGCCCCATAAGGATGTTTTTTGGCAGAGATACGGTGTAACCCCACAATCGGGGTTGCACCGTTTTCTCTTTTTCAGGCGGTAAGCCTGTATTCCTGCGGATTTGTTTTGATTTTAGCCATAAGGCTTTTAAGTTCATCCTTTGTGGGAATGTCAATCAGTCCGATAGCCGTGAAGTAGATGTCTACCTTCACATAGCAATGACCGCTTGATTTGTCGTTGTTATGCACCTCAATCCTGCGGATCAGTGAGTTCACAAGAGTTGGTGTCAATTCTTCAAAGGATGTACTGCTTCGCAGAACCTTCAATAAGGTTTTCAAGTCAAGACTCGTCTGTTCAATGCAGGCGAGTTTCTTTTCGTCCTCTGCCACCTTATTGATAAGGGTGCGTTGCTCGTTCTCGTAATTGACCGACATTCTTGCATAGCGTTCGGCAGAGATGTTACCGAGGACTTGATCTTCATAGATGCGCTCTATCAGTTTGTCAAGGTCCTGAATACGCCGTTTTCCGCTTTCAATGGCAGTTCTAAGTTTAGAGGTTTCTGTCCGTTTAGATACAATGTCCTTTTGTGCCATTAGATACAGAAATACCGGCTCATAGCACCTTACGAAGTCCGCTAAGCTGTTGATTGCTTCAAGTACGATTTTTTCAAGCACAACATTACGGATAAAATGTATCTGACAACTTCCTCTGCCGCTTTTGTAGTTGGCGCAACGGTAATGCTCCTGATTGGCGTTCAAACTCTTGGCAGCACAGAAGTGGAGTTTTGAGCCGCAATCAGCGCAGAACACTTTGCCGGAGAACAGACTTGTCCTGCCCGTTGCTGTAGGACGGATACGATGCTCTCGAAGTTCCTGCACCCTTTTCCAAGTATCCTCGTCAATGATAGCAGGCTGAGTGTTCGGGATGATCTGCCACTCGTCCTTTGGCTTATACACAGTCTTGTGTACCTTGTAGCTGACTGTGGTGGTCATAAAGTTTACCGTACAACCTGTATATTGCTGATTGACAAGAATGCCGGCGACTGTTTTCTGATCCCAAGCGTATGGGTCTGTGTACTGTTTCCGTGTCTTTCTGCCGCGCGAAGCGTAATAGGCGGTGGGAATAAGCACCTTTTCCTGTTCAAGCTGCCGTGTAATTTGCGAAGGTCCCCGACCGTCAAGGCACAGAGCATAGATTTTTCGTACAACTTCCGCTGCCGGTTCATCTACCAGCCAGTCCTCTTTGTCCTGTGGGTTTCTGACATATCCAAATGGGACGGAGGAACTGACACGCTTGCCGGTTGCTGCCTTGTTCTTCCACACCGCACGGATTTTCTTACTTGTTTGAGCCGCATACCACTCATTGAAAATATTGTTGAATGGCATCATCTCTGTGCCTGTTTCTTTCAGGGTATCGACATTTTCCTGAATGGCGATGAACCTTACGCCCAGCGTTGGGTACTTGATTTCAAGGTAGTTACCCACATCGAGATAGTTCCTGCCAAAGCGACTCAAATCCTTTACGATAATGGTATCTACCACGCCCTGCTCCACCAAGTTCTCCATTTGAATAAAACTCGGTCGGTCGAAGGTCGTACCCGAAAATCCATCATCTATGTAAACGCTGTCTTTGATACAAAGGAAATCCCCAATAAACAAGGGCTTTCAGCGGTATCGCTCCGCCGGAAGCCCTCTATTTTTATGCCTGTTTTCAGTTTTTCAGCGACTTTGCCCGCAAAGATGTGAACCACGGTGAACCCTCGATTTGAACCCCTCCGAGGGAAAATCAAAATATATAGGCAAAATCAAAATGTGTGAGGAATAATCAAAAGGTACACATCAGCCTCTGTAAATGAACTTCTTCCACCTTCTGAGTACATCCTTCAACGGCTCATCCAGATAAGAATACGCCTTGTCCTTAATCCAGTTGGGAATGCCGTATGCCGCCTCTGCGATGCTGCCCGTGATTGCCGCAAGAGTGTCGCTGTCGCCGCCAAGGGAGATGGCGTTTCGGATGGCATCCTCGAAGTCCGTGCTTTCCAGGAAAGCGATGATCGCCTGCGGTACGGTATCCTGACAGGTCTCATTGAAGCGGTATGTAGGACGGATTTCGTCCAGTGTCTTGGAAAGGTCGTAGCCATACTCGTTTTCGATGTGTTCCTTGATGCGCCGCTTGCACTCTGCCGGATCATCGTTGATAGGCTGTTCGTAGTCACCGTAATAACCGCCAAAGTAATAACGGCACATAAAGATCGCGTCTGCTGTTGCCATCGCGCCCTTGATACCTTCCTGGTGATTATGCGTGACCTCAGCGGATGTTTTTGCCCGCTCTCTGCCGTTGGATGGCCACATTCCCGTTCTTGCGCAGAAGCCGCAATCCATCATCCAAGCGCATGGAGAAACACGCATCGCCGAGCCGTTGCCGTAGCTGTTGTACGGCTCACGGTTATCAGAATTGATCCATGCTCCAAATCTGCCGCCGTATCCCGCGTCAGGATACATCCGTCCGTATTTCTTCATGGCATTGATAAAGTCATCGCGCTCACCGCCGTTCATGACTGCCTCCGCAACGGCGCAGGTCATGACGGTATCATCTGTGAAAAAGCAGTCATCCCGGAATAAGGGAAACTCCTTCGTTTTGATATTGTGCCATTCGTAAACAGAGCCTACTATGTCACCGACTATTGCTCCAAGCAT
>CAVKLD010000053.1:0-13522 GCA_963657065.1 bacterium | reverse complement strand
GGTAAGAGCTATTTCTATTCTCTTATCTCTCGGAAGGTCAATACCGGATATACGCGCCATTTGTCAGTTGCACCTCCATTAAATAGGTTTATGCGACGGGCATCAGCCCTGACGCTGCTTATGCTTGGGATTTTCACATATTACCATGACTTTTCCCTTGCGCTTAATGATTTTGCACTTCTCGCAAATTTTCTTTACAGAAGGTCTGACTTTCATTGTGAATACCTCCTTAAATTATTGCTTATTTAGAACGCCATGTAATGCGTCCTTTGGTGAGATCATAGGGTGAGAGTTCTACAGTGACCTTGTCGCCGGGAAGGATTCGGATGTAATTCATACGAAGCTTGCCGGAAATGTGAGCAAGTATCACCTTGCCGTTTTCGAGCTGCACCTTGAACGCTGCGTTCGGGAGAGCTTCGACCACGGTACCTTCGATTTCGATATTATCCTGTTTTGACATAACATTTACTCCTTATTGTGCTCCGCCTTTGTCCGGGCGAGAGCTTTTCTCAATGCGCGATCGGAACGGAATGCGTCATCACCGAGCACCGTTTCGAGCGGTGTCAGGTGAGCGGGATTCTTCCGCTTCGGGTTATCAAGCGGACGAAACTTACCGTCGCACACGTAAACATACCTTTCATCCGCCGCAACGACCGCAAGAAAGCGTCCGCCGTCCCTGCCGCTGCGGGAAATTACCGTTTGATGCAGTGTGAACATGGTTTTACCTCGTCATCAGTCGGGGTTTGTGAGTATCATACACTCGCCGTCGGTGATGGCAACCGTGTGTTCGAAGTGCGCCGAAAGTTTTCCGTCGGCGGTAACGACCGTCCAACCGTTTTTCAGCACATTTACATCCTCGGTGCCTTCGTTGATCATAGGTTCAATGGCAATAGTCATGCCGGGGATAAGTCTTACGCCCTTACCGGGAGTTCCGTAATTCGGAACCGAAGGGTCTTCATGGAGATGTCTGCCGACGCCGTGACCGGTGTAGTCACGCACAACACCGTAACCGCGTGAGATGCAATACTCTTCTACCGCATGGCCGATATCGCCCAATCTGTTGCCCGCAACAGCTTTCGAAAGACCCGCATAAAGAGCCTCTCTCGTGGTGTTGCACAGCCGCTCGGCAGCGGGTGATATCTTGCCGCAGGCGAAAGTGTAAGCATTGTCGCCGTGGAAACCCTCAAAAACGGCTCCGAGGTCAATGCTGACAATATCGCCCTCATGGATAACATGGCGGTGGTCGGGGATTCCATGAATTACTTCTTTGTTTATGGAAATGCATGCAGTCGCCGGGAAGCCGCTGTAGTTAAGGAACGACGGCGTCGCGCCCTGACTTTTGATGTAGTCGTAAGCGATTTTATCAATTTCGGCGGTGGTGACTCCGGGAGCCACCGCCTCCCCTGCGATTTTAAGTGCTTGTGCGGAAATTCTTCCCGCTTCACGCATAAGCTCCAATTCGCGGCGTGTTTTCAGCACTATCATGCTTAATCCTCCAATGCTTTGAGGGTCAACGCGGTAGTATCGCTTACCTCTTCCTGTCCCTCAACGATAGCGAGCTTACCCTTGCCCGCGTAATACTCCTTGAGAGGTTCCGTTTCCTCATGGTAAACCTTCAGACGTTCGAGAACCGTTTCGGGAGCGTCGTCCTTTCTGCGGACGAGTTCGCCGCCGCACTCATTGCAAATGCCTTCGACGGCGGGTTTTTTATACTCGGTGTGATAAGAGCTGCCGCATGCCTTGCAAACGCGCCTGCCGGACATTCTGTCCGCGATGCATTCATCGGGAACTTCAATGTCGATGACCTTGTCTATCACAATGCCCATCTCGTCAAGAGCTTCAGCCTGCGGAATGGTGCGGGGGAAACCGTCGAGTATAAATCCTTTAGCACAATCGTCCTGCGCAAGTCTTTCCTTTATGATGCCGATGACGACTTCATCGGGAACGAGCTTACCCGCTTCGATGTACTCTTTTGCTTTAAGTCCCATCTCCGTTTCGTCTTTGAGAGCCGCACGGATAATGTTGCCGGTAGACACCGTGGGGACAGCGAGTTTTTTGCTCACTATCTCCGCCTGTGTACCCTTACCTGCGCCGGGGGCGCCGAGAAAAATTATGTTCATCGGTTACTCCTTAATCAAGGAAGCCCTTGTAGTGGCGCATCATCATCTGGCTTTCAAGCTGCTGAACCGTTTCGAGTGCAACGCCGACAAGAATTATTATCGAAGTGCCGCCTATCGAAACATCGGCAGGATAATTGACAGCCGTGGTGATCTGCGTATAGAGAATGGGGAACAGCGCGACGACGCTTATCATGAGAGCGCCGAGAAGCACTATTTTCGAAATGACTTTTGCGATGTAATCTGCGGTAGGTCTTCCCGAACGTATGCCGGGAATCATTCCTGAGTTTTTGGCAAGGTTATTCGCCATCTCTACGGGATTGTACTGAATCGATGCATAGAAATACGCAAAGAAGATTATGAGAAGGAAGTAGATAATACCGTAAACCCAGCTTGTTGTTTTGAACCAGCCGAAGAATGTTTCCCAAAATGAGCCTTCTTTGATTTTGTTCTGAACAAACATTTCAATCGTAGGCGGAAGGGAAAGAATAGAGGACGCGAAGATTACGGGAAGAACGCCGGACATATTGACCTTAATCGGAATGTTCGAGCTCTGACCGCCGTACATCTTTCTGCCGACAACTCTCTTCGCATACTGAACGGGGATTCTGCGTTCCGCAGCATCCATCCAGACAATATACGCAATCATCGCAAGCATGAAGATTATCGTGAGTGTGGATATAAGGTAGTACCAGCTGCCCTGTGCATAAGGCTTAAAGGCAATTGTATAAAGAATCTGCGGCAGTCTTGAAACTATACCCGCAAAAAGTATAAGGGAAATACCGTTGCCGATACCCTTGTCGTTTATCTGTTCGCCGAGCCACATAACGAGCGCGGAGCCTGCCGTAAGAACGGCAACGATAAACACACCCTGGAGAACCGCCCAAATGCCCTTGTATGCATTACCGTCCGCATCGCCGGTAAGCATGCCGTCCTGACTCCAAAGGTAAACGTAATAAGCAGTACCCTGAAGCACGGCAAGACCGATGGTGACGTAACGTGTAATGGTAGCCATTTTTTTGCGGCCCTCTTCATCGTGACCGAGTTTTTCGAGTGCCGGAATTGCAACAGCAAGAAGCTGAAGAATAATAGATGAGTTAATATACGGAGTGATACCCAGCGCAAAAACGCGTCCGTAGTTAAACGCATCACCGGTCATCATCGAGAGATAATTGAGAAATGTGGCGGTGTTATCACCGATAAGTCCATTTTCTCCCGTTATGGAAATGAACGGAACGGGGATTGCACAACCTAATCTGAATGCAAAGAGAATGAAAATCGTGAAAAGAATCTTTTTACGAAGTTCCGGAATTTTCCATGCATTTACGAATGTCCTTAACATATGGTAGTTCGCTCCTTTCCTTTTCCGTATCCACTAAAGTTTAAATCGTTTGTCAGCCGACGATTTCAGCTGTGCCGCCCGCCGCTTCGATCTTTGCTTTAGCCTCTGCGGAGAAAGCATTGGCTTTAACGGTTAACTTCTTTGTAAGCTCGCCGAAGCCGAGAACTTTAATACCGTCAAGTTTTTTCTTTACAAGACCGCTGGCAAGAAGCGCTTCGGCATCAATAACCGCGCCGGCTTCAAACTTGTCTTCGAGAGCCGCAACATTAACGATTGCAATCTCCTTGGCGAAGATGTTATTGAACCCTCTCTTGGGAAGACGTCTTTGAAGGGGCATCTGACCGCCTTCAAATCCGGGACGCATACCGTGTCCGGCTCTTGCCTTCTGACCTTTGTGTCCTTTACCGGCGGTTTTGCCCTGACCGGATGCGGGACCTCTGCCTATACGCTTAACCGGTTTGTTTGAACCGGGAGCAGGCGATAACTCGTGAATTTTCATAATAAGTGATCCTTTCTGCTCTTAAGCTTCGGTAACATCAAGAAGGAAACCTATCTTGTTAATTTTACCCTTTGTCTGTGCGTTATCGGGCTGAACGGTAACGTCGCCGATCTTGCGAAGACCGAGTGAAGCCGCAGTGGCGATCTGGTCTTTTTTGCAGCCGATAAGGCTCTTTTTAAGCGTGATCTTTATGTCTGCCATTACTGTTCACTCCTTATCCTAATATTTCCTTAACGCTCTTGCCTCTTACCGCAGCGACTTCGTCGGCGTTACGGAGAAGGGAAAGACCGTTAAGAGTAGCTCTTACGACGTTGCAGGGATTGTTTGAACGAAGAGCCTTGGTTCTAATGTCTTTAATGCCAACCGTTTCGACAACCGCACGGACGGGACCGCCGGCGATAACGCCGGTACCGGGTGCGGCGGGTTTAAGAAGCACAACGCCTGCGCCGAACTTACCGATGATCTCGTGAGGAATAGTTGTTCCTTTAAGAGAGACTTTGATAAAATTCTTTTTGGCATCTTCAATGCCTTTGCGGATGGCATCCGGAACTTCGCCCGATTTGCCAAGACCGAAACCTATAGTGCCTTTGCCGTCGCCTACCACAACGAGAGCGGCGAATTTATAGATACGACCGCCCTTGACCGTCTTTGATACACGGTTGAGCGCAACGACTCTCTCCTGGTATTCTGAATCTTTCTGTGTTTCAAACTTAGCCAAAGTTAATTCCTCCTTTTATCAGAATTTAAGTCCGCCCTCACGAGCGCCTTCGGCCAAGCCCTGGACACGGCCGTGATAGATGTAACCGCCGCGGTCAAACACACACTCGGTGATGTTTTTCGCCGCCGCTCTTTCAGCGAGAAGCTTGCCGACTTTTTTTGCGGCATCAACGTTTCCGCCGTACTCCTCAAAAGCCTTTTCGGCAGTGGAAGCGCTTGCAAGCGTTACGCCCTTGTCATCGTCAATAAGCTGAGCATAGATGTGCTTAAGAGAGCGGAAAACGTTAAGGCGAGGACACTCTGCAGTGCCGCTGATCTTACCGCGGACTCTTTTATGACGAGCCAGTCTTGCCTTTTTTGTATTGGGTCTGTTAACCATAAAAGTATCCTCCTTATATTATTTGCCGCCCTTACCGGCTTTACCTTCCTTGCGGCGGATGAATTCGTCCGCATACTTAATGCCCTTGCCCTTGTAGGGTTCGGGAGGACGAACGCCTCTTACCTCGGATGCGAACTGACCGACAAGCTGTTTGTCGTAGCCGGAAATAACGATCTGGTTGGGTGAGGGAACCTCAATTTTGATACCCTCCGGAGGAGTCATAACGACCTGATGAGAAAAGCCGACGTTGAGCTGGAGCGCGGTGCCCTGCATTGCGGCACGGTAACCGATACCGACTATTTCGAGCTCTTTCTTGAAACCGTTGTGAACGCCTTCGATCATGTTGGCGATAAGCGTTCTCGTAAGACCGTGAAGAGAGCGGTTTTCCTTTTCGTCGTTGGGACGGGTAACCGTAACTTCGCCGTTTTCGAGAGCGATAGCCATGTTAGAATTGAATGTTCCGGTAAGTGTACCCTTGGGACCCTTTACGGTAACGGTGCTTCCGTCGATTTTAACTTCGACACCGGCCGGAACAGCTATGGGTTTTCTGCCTATACGAGACATCCCTTTGTACCTCCTTACCAAATAAATGCAAGGACTTCGCCGCCGACGTTAGCCTTACGGGCGTCCTTATCAGTCATAATACCCTTGGAAGTCGAGAGAATAGCCACGCCGAGCCCTTTCATGACTTTGGGCATATTCTCGCAATCCGTATATATACGCAGACCGGGTTTTGAAACTCTGCGCAAGCCGAGCAAAACGCGGCTCTTATTGGGACCGTACTTGAGAGCAATTTCGATAACGCCCTGCTTGCCGTCCTCAATTACCTTGAAACTTTTGATGTAACCCTCATCGACAAGTATCTGCGCTATTGCCTTCTTCACATTTGAAGCGGGCACACAGACTGTGTCGTGCTTTGCCGAATTTGCATTACGGATTCTCGTAAGCATATCAGCGATGGGATCGGTAATCTGCATTGCCGTAAACCTCCTTTGACGTTAATTACCAGCTTGATTTCTTTACACCGGGGATCTGGCCGGCATGAGCAAGCTCTCTGAAGCAGATACGGCAAACGCCGTACTTACGCAAATAAGCGTGGGGTCTTCCGCAAATCTTGCATCTGTTATAAGCTCTTGTCGAATACTTGGCAGGACGGGCCTGCTTAACTTTCATTGATGTCTTTGCCATTTTCTACCCCTCCTTATTTCGCAAAGGGAGCGCCCATGAGAGTGAGGAGCTCTTTTGCTTCTTCGTCGGTATTTGCGGTGGTTACCACACAGATATCCATACCGCGGATTTTATCGACCTTGTCATATTCGATTTCCGGGAATATAAGCTGTTCCTTAACGCCGAGAGAATAGTTGCCTCTGCCGTCGAAGGAGTTGGGGTTTATTCCTCTGAAGTCACGAACTCTGGGAAGCGCAAGATTGAAGAGCCTGTCAAGGAACTCATACATCTTGTCGCCGCGAAGGGTGACTTTAACGCCGTTGGGCATGCCCTCACGGAGTTTGAAGTTTGCGACCGACTTTTTCGCAAGGCAGACAACGGGTTTTTGACCGGTTATCTTTGCGATATCGCCGACAATCGCGTCGACCGCCTTGGGATTATCCTTAGCTTCGCCGCAACCGACGTTGACGACAACCTTGTCGATCTTGGGAATCTGCATTACGCTCTTGTAGCCGAACTTCTTCATAAGCGCGGGAGCGACATCTGCAGTGTACATGGTTTTAAGTCTTGTCATTTTCAGTGTCCTCCTTTAGTTATTCAAAGTGAGCGCCGCATTTTTTGCATGCACGGAGCTTCTTGTCACCGTCTATGAAGTGACCGACTCTTGTTGCCTTGCCGCATTTGGGGCAAACGAGCTGAACCTTATCGGCGTAAAGTGCGCTTTCGGCTTCGATTATACCGCCGGGTTCACCCATCTGTCTGGGCTTAACATGTTTTTTAACAATGTTAACTTTTTCGACAATGACCTTTCCCTCTTTGGGGGAAACCTGAAGTACTTTACCGGTCTTGCCTCTGTCTTTGCCGTTGATAACCATAACGGTATCGCCGGTTTTTACATGAACTTTGTTACTCATCTTCTTGTCGCCCTCCATTAAAGTACTTCGGGAGCGAGGCTGAGGATTTTGGTGTAATCCTTATCACGAAGCTCTCTTGCTACCGGCCCGAAAATACGGGTACCCTTGGGGTTTTTGTCTTCCTTGATGATAACCGCCGCGTTCTCGTCGAAACGGATGTAAGTTCCGTCATCTCTGCGAACTCCTTTTGCGGAGCGAACAACGACAGCCTTGACAACGTCGCCCTTTTTGACAACGCCGCCGGGTGTAGCCTTTTTAACGGAGGCTACGATAACGTCGCCGATATTGGCATACTTTCTGCCCGTACCGCCAAGCACACGGATGCACATAAGCTCCTTAGCACCGGTATTATCGGCTACCTTAAGCAGAGTCTGCTGCTGAATCATAAATGTGCCTCCTTACTTATTTAGCTTTTTCGATTATCTCGACCACGCGCCATCTCTTGTCTTTCGAGAGAGGACGTGTTTCCATGAGCAGTACGCGGTCACCGACACCGCACTCGTTTTTCTCGTCGTGAGCCTTAAGTCTTATTGTATGGTTAACGATCTTGTTGTAAAGAGGATGCTTAACCTTATCCTTAACTGCTACGACAACGGTTTTGTCCATCTTGTCGCTGGCAACGATACCGACACGGGTTTTTCTTAAATTTCTTTCCATTTAGCTGTCCTCCCTTTCTCAGGCGTCCGTGCCGTGAAGTTCGACGTCTCTCTTTACGGTGAGAACACGTGCGATATCTTTCTTAACGGCACTGATACGCATGGGGTTATCGAGCTGGTTGATGGCCTGCTGGAAGCGCAGCTTGAAAAGCTCGTCCTTTAATTCAAGGAGCTTAGCATCCAACTCCGCAGCGGACATCTTTTTTATTTCACTGGCTTTCATTCGGCTTCACCACCCTGTTCTGCTTTAGTAACAAACTTGCACTTAATGGGAAGTTTGTTTGCCGCGAGACGCATAGCCTCACGAGCCGTATCCTCGGCAACGCCCGCAATTTCGAACATAACTCTGCCGGGTTTAACTACCGCGACCCAATACTCAGGCGAACCTTTACCGGAACCCATTCGGGTTTCTGCGGGTTTTTCCGTTATAGGCTTGTCGGGGAATATCTTTATCCAAACCTGACCGCCACGCTTGATGTATCTCGTCATGGCGATACGGGCGGCTTCGATCTGGTTTGATGTGATCCAGGCGGGCTCGAGAGCCACAAGACCGTAGTCACCGTAATTAACTTTGTTGCCGCGATGAGCTTCGCCCTTAAGACGGCCGCGCTGCTGTCTGCGGTATTTTACACGCTTAGGCAATAACATGCTTACGCCCTCCTGTCTCTTCTCTGCTTGGGTGCCTGTTCGTGGAGAACTTCACCTTTGTAGATCCATACTTTAACACCTATTCTGCCGTAGGTGGTTTTTGCTTCCGCAAATCCGTAGTCGATATCGGCTCTGATAGTCTGAAGCGGGATAGTGCCTTCCTTGTATGTTTCGGAACGCGCTATTTCTGCGCCGCCGAGACGGCCGCCGCACTGAACTTTAATACCGCTTGCGCCGAGACGCATTGTGCTGCCGATAGCCTGCTTAACTGCTCTGCGGAACGAAACTCTCTTTTCAAGCTGGAGAGCTATCTTCTCTGCGACGAGCTGAGCGTCAAGGTCGGGCTGCTTTATCTCGATGATATTGATGAAAACATCTTTATCCGAGCCGAGCATCTTTTTGCAGGTAGCCTTAATCTTTTCGATTTCGGCACCGCCCTTACCTATAACCATACCGGGCTTTGCGCAATGAATGTTTATGCGGACTCTTTTGGGATCGCGTTCGATCTCGATTTTGGGAACACCTGCGGAATTGAGAGCCTTGAGAAGGTATTCTCTTACTTCATAGTCTGCAACGAGCGTTTCACCGAAGGTTGCCTTGTCGGCATACCAACGGGATTCCCAATCTTTAATTACACCGATTCTCAAACCGGTAGGATTGATTTTCTGTCCCATTGTTTATTTCCTCCTCCCCGCTTATTCCTTTTCCTTGAGAACAAGGGTAATGTGTGACGACTTCTTGTTTATGCGGAATGCTCTGCCGTGCGCTCTGGGACGGATTCTCTTGAGAGTGGGTCCCTGCGATACGCTGCATTCTGCAACATAAAGGCGGCTGACATCCATATCGAAGTTGTTTTCTGCGTTTGCCATCGCAGATTTGAGAAGCTTTGCAAGGGGTTCACACGCAGCCTTGGGTGTGTACTTAAGGATTGCGGCAGCTTCGTCTGCGGGCTTATTTCTGATAAGGTCAAGCACGCACTGAACCTTACGGGGAGCTATGCGCTCAAAAGTCGCTTTTGCTCTTGCTTCCATTTTATTACACTCCTTTCGGCTTATTTACCGTTGTTTGATGTTTTGCTGCCTGCATGACCTCTGAAGGTTCTTGTGGGAGCAAACTCACCGAGTTTGTGACCTACCATGTCCTCGGTGACATATACCGGCACATGTTTGCGTCCGTCGTGAACGGCAAAGGTGTGTCCAACAAACTCCGGGAAGATTGTGGAGCTGCGGCTCCAGGTTTTAAGAACGATTTTTTCGCCCTTTTTGTTCATCTCAACGACTCTGTCGTAGAGTTTCTGCTGTACAAAAGGTCCTTTTTTAACACTTCTGCCCATTATTTATTGCTCCTTTCCGTTTATTTATCATTGCAGCGCTTTACGATAAGCTTATCGGAGCGCTTGTGTTTAGCACGCGTCTTGTAACCGAGAGCAGGCTTGCCCCAAGGCGTAACAGGACCGGGACGGCCGATAGGCGACTTGCCTTCACCTCCGCCGTGGGGGTGATCGTTCGGGTTCATGACGGAGCCGCGAACCGTGGGACGGATGCCCATGTGACGCGTACGTCCGGCTTTACCTATCTTAACGTTGATGTGGTCTTCGTTGCTCACGGTGCCGACTGTCGCCATGCATTCCGCGGGAACGTTGCGAAGTTCGCCCGAGGGAAGACGGAGAAGAGCGTATTTGCCTTCTTTAGCCATGAGCTGAGCCGCATTTCCCGCTGCTCTTGCCAGCTGACCGCCTCTGCCGGGATAAAGCTCAACGTTGTGAATGAACGTACCGGTGGGGATATTTGTAAGCGGAAGAGCGTTGCCGGGTTTGATGTCGGCGTCCGCGCCCGCGATGACCTTATCGCCTACCGCAAGCCCCGAAGGAGCGAGAATGTAGCTCTTTACGCCGTCTTCGTACTGAATAAGAGCGATAAATGCGGAACGGTTGGGATCGTACTCTATTGTTTTTACTTCCGCGAACATACCGACTTTGTTTCTCTTGTAGTCGATAATGCGGTATTTAACGCGGTTTCCGCCGCCGTGATGGCGAACGGTGATTCTGCCGTAGGAATTTCTGCCGGAAGTCTTTTTGAGAGGCTCAAGAAGGCTTCTTTCGGGAGCGACCTTTGACAGCTTGGAATAATCCGTAGTCGACATGTTACGGCGACCGTTTGTTGTCGGCTTATAGACTTTTATAGCCATTTTTTGTCACATACCTTTCATGAATTGTAAAGTATCGTTCCGGTGAGTTTAGCGGTTGGCTAAAACCATACATCGCTTACCGGAAAAGTCAATTAAAACATACCGTCAAAGAACTCGATCGTTTTGGAATCCTCGGTAAGAGTGACTATAGCCTTTTTCTTTGAGGGCTTGTATCCCTCGAAGCGGCCGTAGCGGCGAAGATGTCCGCTTACGTTAATCGTATTAACGCTCTTGACCTTGACGCCGAAGAGCTTTTCGACAGCCTTTGCTATCTCAACCTTGTTGGCGTCCTTGGCTACGATGAACGTATACTTTTTCATTGCGGTGCCCATCATGCTCTCTTCGGTAACAACGGGCTTGAGGATAATATCCTGTGCAAACTTTTCCATTATGCATATACCTCCTCGACTTTTGCCACGGCATCCTTAACGAAGAGCACCGTATCCGCATTGAGAATATCATAAACATTGATTGTGTTTGCGGGGCAGACCTTTACGCCGGCAATGTTTCTTGCGCTGCGGTAAACGACATCGTTCTTCTCAGGAAGCACGATAAGAGTCTTTTTACCGGTGTTAAGAGCCGCAAGAACCTTAACGACATCTTTTGTCTTTATTGCGTCAAGCTTGAACTCATCAAGAACGACAAGCTCGCTTGCCGCGAATTTTGAAGAAAGTGCGGATTTAAGAGCAAGTCTTCTGACTTTCTTCGGAACGGTGTATCTGTAGTCACGGGGTTTGGGTCCGTGAGCGATACCGCCGTGATACCACTGGGGAGCTCTTGTCGAACCCTGACGGGCACGTCCGGTGCCTTTCTGTCTCCAGGGTTTCTTGCCGCCGCCGCTTACCTCGGCGCGGGTGAGGGTTGACTGAGTACCCTGACGCTGATTTGCAAGATAATTGACAACAACAGCGTGCATAACCGAAACGTTAGGCTCAACAGCAAATACGGCTTCGCTGAGTTCAAGCTCGGATACCTTTTCGCCTGTCATGTTAAATACGTCAATTTTAGGCATCTTTTCTTTCCCTCCTTACGCTTTCTTTACGGCATTCGTGATAACAATAATACCGTTTCTCGCACCGGGCACAGCGCCCTTAACAGCGATAAGATTGTTCTCAGCGTCTACCTTTACTACTTCGAGATTCTGAACGGTGACTCTCTCCGCGCCCAAGTGACCGGGCATCTTCTTTCCCTTGAAAACACGGGAAGGATCGGAGCATGCACCCATGGAGCCCTGATGTCTTGCGACGGGACCTGTACCGTGGGACTCAACGAGTCTGCCGAAATTCCATCTCTTTACAGCACCTGCATAACCTTTACCTTTGCCGGTGCCGCAAACGTCCACCTTGTCGCCTGCGGCGAAGACGTCTGCCTTAAGAACGTCGCCGACGTTAACTGCGGAGCAGTCCGCGAATCTGAATTCCTTAAGAACCTTCTTTGCGGCAACGTCTGCTTTTTTGAAATGACCCTGCATGGGTTTGTTTACACGGCTGACTTTGATGTCACCGTAGCCGAGTTGAACAGCTTCATAGCCGTCCTTCTCGATTGTCTTTTTCTGGACTGCGACACAAGGACCGACTTCAAGAACGGTTACGGGAACTACGCTGCCGTTTTCGTTAAAAAGCTGAGTCATGCCGATTTTCTTTCCGATAAGACCTTTTTGCATTTGTTTTTTCCTCCTGTCAGATTATTGGTTGACATTTCGTCAACATGACCTGCGGTGCCTACTGATGTATAGGTAACCGAAATCACATCATTTTGATTTCGATATCAACGCCGGCGGGAAGCTCAAGATTTGTCAGAGCCTCGGCTGTCTTCGCCGACGGTCTGATGATATCTATGAGTCTTTTGTGAGTACGCTGTTCAAACTGCTCTCTCGAATCTTTGTACTTGTGAACAGCGCGAAGGATAGTAACGACTTCCTTCTCTGTGGGGAGCGGGACGGGACCCGAAACACGGGCACCTGTGCGCTTGGCTGCTTCGACTATTCTCTCCGCTGCCTTGTCTACGAGCGTATGATCGTAGCCCTTGAGTCTGATTCTGATTTTTTCCTTAACTGCCATTAGGTACGCCTCCTTGTAGATTTGGCGGGCTGTCTGAATGAAAATTTTCACACGGCGCCGGGTTATTCGCGCCGCTCATTTTTTAAATCCGGAACCCGCAAGATATTCCGGACTGCAATGAAGAAAATTTTCGCCGCAGCAATACACAGCAAGTCCGGTTAAGGCACAGACCTGCCTTGCATGCGGTTTACTTCGCCCGGTTTTAAATCGGACATACTCCGCGGAAATTATCTGCGTCAAAGCGCAGTCACCTCCCGCATCATCGCATATCAGCCTCCGGACACACGGGCATAAAACGCCCTTTGCATCCGAGAACCAATATAATATATCATAGTGTTTCCGAAAATGCAACAACTTTTTCAAAAAAAATTTTATAAAAAGTACCGACTTTCGCGCAAATGTTCCGCGGCGAATTTCCCGTACGGATATTCGGGAGCAAAACCCATAAAAACATATAAATTTCGCCCAAATTAAATAAAACACGACGCCGGGCGTATCGCAATGATATATTAAACCCGTAACAAATAATATTTTAACATTATATATGTAAAAAGTCAAGCTCTATTTTGCCGCTGCATCATTTTTTTGCGTTTTTTTCGCGGTTCACGCACTTCGCCCACGGTTCTGTTTATTACAAAATACAAGTAATTCTTAAGCTGACGGGCGGCATGGGTTCGACAGGTCGGATTTAGCTCATGCTGCGTTAAAACCCTCGCAAATACGTCAAGTATTCGCTTCGGACTTTGCCTTGCCCGATATGAATCGGCTCAGGCAAAACTGTTTTGCACCCGACAGCTGTTAATTTTCGAGCAATTTTCGTTTTTTGAGGTGCTTCT
>CAVKLD010000052.1:0-13659 GCA_963657065.1 bacterium | reverse complement strand
GCGCCACCTTGCCAAGGTGGAGGTAGCGAGTTCGAGCCTCGTCATCCGCTCCAAAAAAAACAGTCCGCGTGGCGGGCTGTTTTTTTTGGAAATGGTATCTTAGACGAGGCTCGAAAGGAGCAATTGCGCAGCAATAGCAATGCTCCGGTGGAGTATTGCGGTGCTCCGTGTGCGTGCCGCAGCGCCGGCAGGCGCGTTAAGCGGGCGAGCCTCGTCATCGCGGAAATCGAAATGTCCGCGTGGCGGGCTGTTTTTTTTGGAAATGGTATCTTAGACGAGGCTCGAAAGGAGCGCGTCGTCACAAACTGCGCTTCGCTTTGCTGCTGCGTTCCTCGCCGCTAATGCTCACTCCGTTGCTCCTCCGCTCGGCAAAAAGTCCCGCCACGATTCGCCTGTTCGTTTGTAAACGCACTCACGACGGCTCATTCTTGCTACCAACTTTTTGCCGTATCGGGCGGTTGGGATCTGTGCATGATTTTTGCCAATTTCGTACAAAAACGAACGTATTATAAAGTATGTAAAATTTGCATTTAGAAGGGTGAAAAAGTATGAATGAGAAAAAGTTTACCGGTAAGGGAGCCGTATACGCTTCGAGTCGTCCCGGGTATCCGCGTGCGCTTTTTGATGCGTTGGCTGCGCAAGGGGTGATTCTGCCGTCGTTTGCGGCGGCGGATGTCGGTGCGGGAACAGGCATCTTTACGAGGTTATTGTCTGAATACGTCGAAAAAGTATACGCCATTGAGCCGAATGCGGATATGCGAGATGCAGCTGCAAAGAGCAACACAAAGACAAACACGGTTTTTGTCAACGGCAACGCGGAAAACACCGGCTTGCCCGACGGCTCCGTTGATGTTGTTACTGTCGCGCAGGCGTTTCATTGGTTTGATGCCGTCGATTTTGCTGCGGAGTGCAGGCGCATATTTCGTGCGCGTGGAGAGGGATTTGTTGTTCTTGTATGGAATAATCGCGATGTTGACAGCGATGTCGTTAAAGCAAATTTCGAGGTCAACCGAAGATTTTGTCCGTTGTTCAAAAATTCATCCGACGGTATGGATATAAACGGCAGCGTGTCGCGGTTTTTCAGCGGTAATTTTGATATTCTGACTTTTGACAATGATTGCATGTATGACGAGAGCACTTTTTTGCGGCGCAATTTATCTTCGTCCTATGCGCCTGTGCCCGGAGATGAAAGTTTTGTGCCGTACACCGATGCGCTGCGCGAGGTTTTTGCAAAGTATGCCGTGGACGGGAAAGTGCCGTATCGGTACGCAACCGAGTGTTATGTCGGACGACTGTGACGATTTCCGTCAGCTTACGGTGAAAACGTATTTTTTCACCGTTTTTCTATTGTATTCAAAAAAAAATTGTGATAACATTAAAGACAGTTACATGTGGAGGATATCGGAATGAAGTATGCACTTATCGGTTGCGGACGCGTTTCCGCAAACCATATAAAAGCTGCGAGGGAAAACGGTTTTGATATCGTCGGTGTGTGTGATACCGATGCGTTGCACATAGACATCATGTTTAAAAAAAGCGGAATTTCAGCGAGTGAAAGCGCACTGATTCGCCGTTTTTTCGATTGGAACGAAATGCTTGATACGGTTCATCCGGATCTTGTGAGCATTGCGCTGCCGAGCGAACTTCATGCCGAAGCTGCGTGCGATGTGATTTTGCGCGGAATAAACTGCATAATAGAAAAACCGATGGCTATGAGTATTGCGGAAGCCGACAGGATAATCGCCGTCACCGAAAAGACCGGCGCGACGGTTTCTGTTTGCCATCAAAACAGGTTCAATGCCGCTGTACTGGAAATGCGGTGTGCGCTTGAGTCCGGGCGGTTCGGCGTACTCTCAAACGCCGCCGTTACCGTGCGCTGGCATAGAGATGAACAGTACTACTCGCAGGCTGCATGGCGCGGAAAATGGGCGTCGGACGGCGGTACGCTTATGAATCAGTGCATCCACGGAATAGATTTGCTGCGCTGGATGTGCGGCGATGATATAGAAAGCGTTTACGGCGTTACAAACAACGTCTGCCATCCGTATATCGAAGCGGAGGATGTAGGCGCGGCAGTTATAAAATTCAAAAACGGCGTCGTTGCCACCGTTGAGGGCACGGTAAACGTTAATCTTTCGGATATGGAAGAGCACCTGACGCTTATAGGCGGGCGCGGAAGTATGAAGCTCGGCGGAATGTGTGCAAATACGGTTGAATACCGTTCGTTCGACGATGCATCGGAATGCACCGGCGGATTGTTGCACGAAAATGTTTCGAATGTTTACGGCAACGGTCACGCAAAACTTTTCGGGGATGTTGCTGCGGCGATAAAAGAACACCGTACGCCTTTTGTCGACGTTTATGCAGGCAAACGCGCTCTTGAAGCGGTGCTTGCTATATACAAATCCGCGCACGACGGTGCACCTGTTCGATTGCCGCTTGAATGCGCCGCATCGACCGATTTTTCCGATACGGTCTGGGGGAATGCAAAATGATAAAAGCCGTAATTTTTGATCTTGACCACACGCTTTTCGACCGTCACGCGACATTGCGTGCAATTGCACCGATGTTCAGAAAATACTTTGACATTAACGACGGCATTACCGATGATTATATCGCTGAAAAGTGGATATATGCCGATGACCGGTATGTCTACGACGGTTGGCGTTACATATTTGACTATCTCAATGAAAGCGGTATTTTTAGGACTGCACCGCGTTTTGACGACTACCGCTCGTTTGTATTTCTTACATTTGCGAAAGTTGCGGTGAAATTCGATTTTACTTATCCTATGCTTGAGCGTCTTAAAAAGGACGGCTTGAAAGTTGCGCTGATAACGAACGGCCGCCACGAATTGCAGTACAAAAAGCTCTCACTTATTGGGTTAAGGTATATTTTCGATGAAATAATCGTCAGCGGCGATGTTATGATTGAAAAACCGGATCGCGACATATTTTTGATGATGTGCGAAAAATTATGTCTTCGACCGGATGAATGCGTTTATGTCGGCGACAATCCGTTCAACGATATAGGCGGCGCAAAAGACGCGGGGATGTATACTTTCCACATTAAGACAGTTTATAACAACCCGAAAGCACCCGACGCAGACGTAGAGATAAACACCGTGGCGGAAGTGCCCGACGCGCTGTGTACGCTTGAATGGCGGATAGAAAAACAGTAACCGCCGCAATTTATATCGAAAGGAACGGAACTTATGGAACAGCTTTTAACACGCTGGGGCAAAGAACTTGACAGAGCTTGCCCGCTTAACGATTATCCGCGCCCGCAGATGCAGCGCGATTCTTTCATTTGTCTGAACGGCGAATGGGATTATGCAATCTATCCGACGGCGGATGCTTTTTCCGGGTACGAGGGGAAAATTACTGTTCCATTCAGTCCCGAAACGCTCCTGAGCGGCGTGAACCGTACGGTTACGCCGACAGACACCCTTTACTACAGAAAAATTTTCGATTTCAAACGGACAAAAGCGCGTGTCCTGCTGCACTTCGGCGCGGTGGACTATGCGTGCAGCGTCGCGCTGAACGGCAAGCAACTCGGTTCGCACGAGGGCGGTTATTATCCGTTCACTTTTGATGTTACTGACGAAATCACCGACGGCGCGAATGAGCTTACGCTCAGCGTCACAGATCCGTCCGAAACAGGCTCGCAGGCAAGCGGCAAACAAACTTCAAAACGTGGAAATATATGGTACACGCCTCAGTCCGGAATCTGGCAGACGGTGTGGATCGAAGAAGTTCCCGAAAATTACATTGAATCCGTCAAACTTACTCCCGATATCGATACCGGCGTTATCAAGGCGGAAATTACCGTATCGGGCGATCCGGGCGACGTTACTTACACCGTCAAAGACGGCGGTGCGGTAAAGGCTACACTTTGCGTTACGGGCAAAAGCGTAAGCGTGGCGGTGGGTGAGTACACTCTTTGGACTCCCGAAACGCCGAAACTCTACGACCTGTACATAAAATCCGGCGAGGACGAAGTCAAGTGTTATTTCGGTATGCGCAAGTTTTCCGTGGGCAGGGATATAAACGGTACGCCGCGTCTTATGCTTAACAACGAGGCGTATTTCCAGAACGGTTTGCTCGACCAGGGATACTGGAGCGACGGACTTTATACCGCACCGTCGGATGACGCCATGATTTTCGACATTCAGACAATGAAAGACATGGGATTCAACATGCTGCGAAAGCACATAAAGGTTGAACCGCTCCGCTGGTATTATCACTGTGACCGTCTTGGTATGCTTGTGTGGCAGGATATGGTAAACGGCGGATATCCTGTAAATCCGCTTGCCACGGCTGTTTTTCCCGCGCTGCAGCTCGGGACATGCACAAAAAAGGTCGGCGTTCTCGATGACGGACGCAAGAATTACAAACTCTTTTCGCGTGATGATGCGGAGGGCAGACATGAATATTACGTTGACGCCGAGCGCATGATAAACACGCTTTACAACTGCGTTTCCATTTGCCTTTGGGTGCCTTTCAACGAGGGTTGGGGGCAGTTTGAAGCGGTGAAAGCCGAAAAATTCTTCCGTGAGAAGGACCCCACACGCATTATCGACCATGCGAGCGGCTGGCACGACAGGGGAGTGGGGGATATAAACAGTTTTCATATTTACTTTACACCGTTTATTTTCCCGAAATACTCCAAAAACGATAACCGCGTTATCGCGCTGACGGAGTTCGGCGGCTATTCGATGAGCATAGACGGACACCGTTTTAACACGGAAAAAACGTTTGGCTATAAGATTTTTAAGGACAGGAAAAAACTGTGCGGTGCGCTTCAACACCTCTATATCGACAGGCTGAAGCCGCTTATACACTCGAAAGGACTGTCCGCGCTCGTTTATACCGAGGTGAGCGACGTGGAAGACGAAACAAACGGACTTCTTACTTTTGACCGTGAGATTGTGAAAGTCGATATTGACTTTATGCGCGGAATTAACGAACAGATGAAATTGTAATTTTGAAACAAATGGTGATATTATGTCATTTTATATAGGTTGTCATCTCTCTTCGTCGGGCGGTTTTCTCGCGATGGGGAAACAGGCGGCGGAGATAGGTGCGAATACTTTCCAGTTTTTTACGCGCAATCCGCGCGGCGGTGCGGCAAAACCGATAGATCCTGCCGACGCGGCAGCATTCATGTCGTACGCCGCGGAGCGCGGCTTCGGTCAAATTGTGGCGCACGCGCCCTACACGCTGAACCCGTGTTCGGCTGATGACAAAATACGCGAATTTGCGTTCAATACGTTCAAGGATGACCTTCTCCGCATGGAGTTCGTCCCCGGCAATTTATATAACTTTCATCCCGGCAGTCACGTAAAACAGGGATCGGAAAAGGGGATTGAACTTACTGCGCAAATGCTCAATTCGGTGTTGTTTGACGGGATGCGCACGACTGTTTTGCTGGAAACGATGGCAGGTAAAGGCAGTGAAATAGGGCGTACTTTTGAAGAAATACGCGCTGTAATCGACAGGGTTGAAATGCAGGATAAACTCGGCGTTTGTCTTGACACCTGTCATGTGTTCGACGGCGGTTACGATATTGTGGGGAATCTTGACGGCGTTCTTTGTGAATTTGACCGAATAATAGGACTTGACCGTTTGAAAGCGCTGCACCTCAACGACAGCAAAAATGCGTTCGGCAGTCATAAAGACAGGCATGAAGTTATAGGCGGCGGTAATATCGGCACGGATGCGCTTGTGCGGGTGATGAATCATCCGGCGTTTGACGGCAAACCCGTGATACTCGAAACACCGAACGACCTTGACGGCTATAAGCGTGAAATCGGGCTTCTCCGTTTGCTGAGCAGACGCTGAAAAAATGATGCTTCGAAAATGAAAATACCCTGCAAGGCGGTGTTCTCCGCAGTGCAGGGTTTGATTTTTTTGCAATTTTTGTTGAGAAATTTATTCAAGTTCTATTGTCGCCGGGGGTTTGTCGGTGATGTCGAACAGAACGCGGTTGACGCCTTTTACCTCATTTGTGATGCGTTTTGATGCTCTGTTCAGAAGTTCATGTGAAAGGTGCGCATACTCTGCGGTCATGAAATCGCCCGTGACCACTGCGCGCAGCACCACCGCGTAGTCGTATGTTCTGCCGTCGCCCATCACGCCGACGGAGCGCATGTTTGTGAGGGCGGCGAAATACTGGCTTGCCTGTTCGCCGCTTTTTTCGAGTTCTTCTCTGAAAATGAAGTCGACGTCGCGCAGCAAGTCGAGTTTTTCGCGCGTCAGTTCGCCTATGACCCTTATCGCGAGTCCCGGACCCGGGAACGGCTGGCGGTTGACGAGATAGGAGGGAAGTCCGAGCATCGTTCCGATTTTTCTCACTTCGTCCTTGAACAGACCGCGAAGCGGCTCGACAAGTCCCTTAAAGCCGATGTCGCGGGGCAGACCGCCGACGTTGTGGTGGCTTTTTATCGTTGCGGCTTTTGAGTTGCCCGATTCGATTACGTCCGGGTAGATAGTGCCCTGCGCGAGGTAGTCCGCGCCGCCTATCTTCTCCGCCTCGTCGCAGAAAGAATCGACAAACAGTCTGCCTATTGTCGTGCGCTTTGTTTCGGGATCGGTAACGCCCTTAAGCTCGGATAAAAATCTCTCGCTCTCGTCTGTCTGAATGAGTTTTAACGGCATATTCCTGAATGCTTCTTTGACTTCGGCGGCTTCATTTTTGCGCATGAATCCGTGGTCAACGAAAATGCATGTGAGGTTTTCGCCGATGGCTTTCGAAATGAGTGCGGCTGCAACCGAAGAATCAACGCCGCCGGAAAGACCGAGTATGACTTTGCCGCCGCCTACCTGCTCCCTTATGCTCTTGACGGCGCGTTCGATGTAGTCGTCCATTGTGTAGTCGCCCGCCGCGCCGCATACTTTGTAGAGGAAACTGCGGATTATTTCCGTTCCGTGTTTCGTGTGGGTCACTTCGGGGTGGAACTGCACGCCGTAGAGATTCTTTTCGGGGCATTCCATAGCCGCCGCGGGGCAGTCCGCCGTTCTCGCCGTTATGCGAAACCCTGCGGGAGGTTCCGCAACAAAATCGGTGTGGCTCATAAGTACCGTCTGAAGCGTGTCGAGTCCTTCAAAAAGAACCGCGTCGGCTTCAAAACTCGACGATGTCGGACCGTATTCGCTCACCGCCGCGCTTTTTACCTTGCCGCCGAGCGCCCATGTCATGAGCTGCATTCCGTAACAAATGCCGAGCACGGGGACGCCGCAGTTAAACAGCTCCGTGGAGCAGTGCGGCGATGTTTCATTATACACGCTTGCGGGACCGCCTGTCGTGATAAATCCGATGGGGTTAAGTTCCAGGAGCTTCTCTACGGGTGTGTCGCCGGGTTTGATAATCGAATAAACGCCGCACTCGCGCACACGGCGTGCGATGAGCTCCTTGTACTGACCGCCGAAATCAAGAACCACTACCGTTTGATTTTGCATAAAAAACCTCCGTGTTTCAGTTGCAGACAAAAAAAGACAACGGTGTTTTCGCGTCGTCCCGTGTCCGAAATAAATATGTTTTAATTATATACCCGTCGGCAGGGTTTGTCAATAGATTTGTACGTCCGTACGGCACAAGCGTGATGATACGGCACGTTTAACATCGCAGTGCGGTGCATTTTCGGGCAAAATCGGCTGCAATAACGGCAATTATTAAAAAATTGTGAATAGTTACAAAAAAAAACGTTTATTTTTGTTACGTTTGCACCTTTACGAAATAAAAATAAAATGGTAAAATCGAACTGTATGAATATACTTGAAAGGAAGATGTCTATGAGTATCAAACGAGATCGCTTAAAAAAGGTTCTCTCTGTCGCATTAAGCCTTTTGATGGTTCTCGGTACATTCTGTTTCTTTAATCCGTTCAAAACAACGGAAGCGGAGGCAGCGGCAACCGGAAAGTACCATGTTGTACTTCAGATCGATTCCGGTAATGACACCGGCGGTTGGGACTGGGGTAATGTTACGCTTAAGGGAAAGAAAAATAACGGAAAAGGCGGCGAAGACCAAATACATTACGGCAGCGACAACAAAGTAAATTTCAAAGGTCAACGCAACTGGTACGATGGCTATACTGATCTGTTCCCGACTTCGTTTGTTTACAACTACAGTTTCGGCGGCGGTATGACGAAGCGCGAAATGAAGTTTACGGTGAGAATTTACGTAAACGACGTGGAGGTTGCTTCACAGTATCACAGCGCCAATTCAAATGTGTTTAAAACGGCAAAAGGTACCAAGACAACGAATGTCGACAGCGGGAAATATCCGTACGTAAACAGCGTTGCCATCGGCGGCAACAATTTGTCAATTACCGTTCCCGGTAACGGTGTAACCTCGGCTGCGACCGCAAATACGTCATCGGCAACTGTTTATGACCAGTATGGCGTAGAGTGGTATGAGGAACCGGACGGTTACATTATCAGCTCGAATTCCGGCGCTACAACCTCGGAAAGCATAACGGGTGTTTCGATTACGGGCGCATCGGGCAAAGACCAAGCGACGGTGAGCGTGTTGAACGCCGCAAAAGACTGGGTGTCGAACGGCGGAAACAACTATGAACGCAACCTTTATGTCAGAGCTTACAAATCCGGCAAGTGGTCAAGTGCGAAAACAGTAACGCTGACTAACTGTAAAGTTACCTCATGGTTTTATAACTATTCGGAAAGCACCAAGGATTGGACAACTTTGGCGCAGAAAACAATTCCGTATTACAACTATGATACGGTAACTTCTCCCACTGTCAGCAGAACTGGTTGGGAATTTAACGGTTGGTCAACGGACAAAGACACGGCAAGCGGAGATCTGACCATTTCAGAAAAGATAAAAGTCGACACGACGTGGTACGCACAGTGGACGAAGACCGTAACGGGCAGATTCAACTATCTCGATGAGAGCGGAAATTTGCAGTCCTATGATTCGACGGGATATCTGGACACCACAGACACTGAATTTGATGCTGTTCCCTACGCAGCTCCGTCGATTATCACGTACGACGGACGTACATTTAAGTTCCTCGGCTGGCGCACGGATACGACTGCGTCGAGTGAATTGACAACGGACTTTACAATTCCGTCAAATTACGACAATAACGTGAACACGGTTAAGAACTTCTATGCCGTTTACAGCGGTGACATTACTTTTGGTTTTGACGGTAACGGCGGTGTTGTTTCAGGCGATAACAAAACGCAGACACAGTACCTCAACGCAGCGGGAAATGTCACTTCTCACACTTTCGACATCACCGGCGTTACCGCATCGCTTTTCAATACCGATTATGCAGGTTGGGCGGAAACGGCTGACGCAAATGATGAACTTGACGCAAATACGACATTTACAATAACTACAGATAAGACGGTTTATGCGGTTTATAAGTGCAACGTTAATTTCTACAATCAGGGCGTGTTGTTCGATTCGCAGGTGATCACGTACAGACACAATGCGGTTGACCCCTCGCCGCTGCCCGATACCGCTCCTACGTCAAGACCTCTCAAGGACTTTGATGATGAAAACGAATACTTCTTTGTAAACTGGGACAAATCTCTGACCATTACGGGACATACCGCTATAAACGCGGTGTTCAGCACCGTACCGCACGTGTTTGTCGAGATAAACACTGCCGAATATCCCGTAGTCAAGCCTACATGTACCGAGGAAGGTAAGCAGACGTATGAGTGCACTCATATCAGAGATGATGACGGTGCTGTGTGCCACTACATCAAGACAATAATTCTCCCGGCTACAGGTCACAAGTGGGTGGAAAAAGCCGCCAAAGAGCCGACATGTACCGAAAAGGGTTACACCGCGGATAAACGCTGCTCGGTTTGCGGTTACGTAGAGTACGCAAGCGAAGACGTGGCTGCACTCGGTCACGCCTGGGGCGATTATATTGAAACCGACTCCGACTGCAAAACAAACGGTTGCAAGGTGAGGTATTGCGAACGCTGCCACGCGGAAGACACCGCAACAAAGGTTATCAAGCCTCTTGATTCAACAAAACATAAAGAGATAACCGTACCCGGAACGGCTGCTACGTGTACCGAGAACGGTATGACGGATTACACAATCTGCGAAACCTGCGGTGCTATACTCAAAGCCGGCAACACGATAATAACCGAAGGACATCTGTGGGATATAACTCCCGCCGTTGCGCCCACTTGCGAAGAAGTCGGTTACACCATGGGCAAGGTTTGCTCCGTCTGCGGCGAGATTGGCGCGGTACGCACGGAAATCCCCGCAATAGGTCACAATTATTATCTCGTTGAAGCTAAAGCGGCTACCTGCACCGAGAATGGAAACACATCCGGATATGTGTGCAAAAACTGCGGCGAAGGCTATAACGGTTATTCGGTGATTCCTGCGCTCGGTCACGATTTTGTGGACTTGACGGTGACAAAAGAAGCCACCTGTTCCGAAGAAGGACTGAAAGAAGGCGGCTGCAGCCGTTGCAACGCAGAACACGTTGAGGAAGTTATTCCGAAGCTCCCGCATACTCCGGAAGTTATTGAAGCGGTAGCCGCGACATGCAGCACATACGGCTACACCGAAGGCGAGAAGTGCTCCGTCTGCGGAACTGTAACCGTAGAGCCTGAACAAATAAAAAAACTCGACCACACATGGGAAAAACTCTCCGACGGTCAGGCAGCCACGTGCACGGCGTTAGGCGTTTCGGCGTCGTACAAGTGCTCCGTTTGCGGTGCGATTAAGGGCGGCGAAATAATTGCTCAGCTTAACCACTCCTACTCGGTAGTTACGACTGACGCCGCTTCGTGCAACGTCGCAGGTACAAAATACCTTCGCTGCGGCAACTGCGGCGACACCAAGACCGAGGTAATTCCCGCTCTTACTCATAATTGGGAAATCGTTCCCGAACAGGCAGCAACCTGCACGGAAAACGGTTACACTTCCGGTGAACGCTGCACGATATGCGGCGAGTGGAATGTCGAACCCGAAACAATTTCGGCAACGGGTCACTCCTTCGGTGATGAGCTGACACTTGACGCGACATGCACCGCAGAGGGCAAGAAGTACAAGGTTTGCTCCGTTTGCGGCGAAGAAGAAATAATCGAAGTTCTTGAAAAAGCGGATCACACCGTGGAAGTAATTCCCGCAGTAACCGCCACTTGTACAAAGAACGGCAAGACTGCCGGTGAAAAGTGCTCCGTTTGCGGTGAGATTCTTACCGCTCCCGTAAATGTTGAACCGACGGCTCATGTCGAAGTGGTTTACGCGGCAGCTAAAGCGGCTACATGCTCCACCGCCGGTAACACCGAAGGCGTAAAATGCGCCGACTGCGGAAAGATAATCACGAAAGCAAAGAACACCGCCGCATGTGAACATAAACTCACAGCATGGACAACGGTGTACAAGGCGACCTGCACGACTGCGGGCAAACAGGAAAGACACTGCACCGAGTGCAATTACACGGAGTACAACACTCTCAACGCAATAGGTCATTCCTACAGCGCGTATGTTACGGTTTATGAACCCTCTTGCGAAAACACAGGTATGGAACGCAGCGTATGCAGCCGCTGCACTGCAGTTCAGGATAAAGTTATCCCCGCACTCGGTCATACCGAGGTTGCTTGTGACGAAGTTCCCGCAACATGCGAGTTCGACGGTACTGCTGCCGGCACAAAGTGCTCCGTCTGCGGCGTTACTCTGAGCGGACTTGAAACAATCCCCGCAATCGGACACAAATATGTTATGTCCGAGCATGTGGACGGCGGTTGTGAGAACGATTCCTATGACATCTACGTCTGCACACACGACGAAACACATACGAAGATTGACAACGTTGTTGCAGCTCCCGGTCACGAGGGCGGCACGGCAACGTGCACAGTGAAAGCCGTTTGCGGCGTCTGCGGCGAAGAGTACGGTGATTTCGCTCCGCATAACTACGAAAAAGTCGTCACTGCTCCCACGTGCGTAAGAAAAGGTTATACGACTTACACCTGCACCGATTGCGGTGATGAGTATACCGCTGACGAAACTGCGGCAACAGGCGTACATAAGTACAACGAAGGTACGGTTATCACAGCTCCCGGCTGCACGACCAAAGGCAGCAAGCTCGTCAAGTGCACGGTTTGCGGTCACGAAGAAACGGTTGCCATCGATGCAAAGGGACACAACGTCACCGAATGGACCGTTAACGGCAGCACGGCAACCGGCACATGCACCGAATGCAATGAAACGGTAACACGCGCCGCAGAGGAATCGGATTACAAAGAATGCGAACGCTGCGGTCTGCGCCACACGAGAACAACCGGTCTTATGAAGTACAAAGGCATCGTGTGCTCACTGAGATATTTCTTCCGTCAGATAGCGAAGTTCTTCAAAGGCGGCGACTAAAAATCTCAACCGCGCCGCTCCCGCTTCGGCACGGCGTCCGGCGCATAAAAACAAAACAGCATAAGCGAGAGCCGCAAGACTTGTGTCTTGCGGCTCTCTTTCACTGTGTGCGCAGTTTTGCTTCGGCGCAGACTGTTGTCAGACTTGCGTCAGCATAGGTTGTATTTGTTTTCCGTTGAGAGCGTTTTTAAGTGATTCCTCCGTTTTTGAGAAATCCGCCACGATTGAAGTCGGTTTGCCGCTCGGATCATCCTGCCGATACGGCACAAAATAGATGTTTTTGTAATTCGACAGTGCGCCGATGTTCTTTGCCGCGCCTGCAAGCGCGTCGTTTGTCGACACCGCAATAAGCAGCGGACGGGCGTTGCGAAGGTGTGATTTTGCCGCAAGCGTCACGGGAGTGTCGGCGATGCCGGCGGCGAGTTTTGCAAGCGTGTTGCCCGTGCACGGCTCGATAATAAGCGCGTCGAGCAGTTTCTGCGGTCCTATCGGTTCGGCATCGGTGAGTGTTGCGATTACTTTTCTGCCGCATATTTCTTCCGCCAGCCGAACAAAATCGCTTGCCTTCCCGAAACGGGTATCCATGGAATATGCATTGCCGCTCATTATCGGATGAACTTCGTATCCTGCCTTGACAAGTTCGTCCATCACCGGAAAAACTTTCCCGAATGTGCAAAACGAACCGCAAACGGCAAATCCAATATGTTTGTTCGTCATACCGCACCCCCGTCAAGTTTTGCCGTCACCGCGTCGGCTATCACTTCGCCCGCTGTCACAGGCGACATTTTGCCCGGCAGCGAAAATGCTTTTATGACGTTAAAACCATGTTGCGCCGCCTGCGCAAAATCAAGTCCGTACGGTGCGGACGCAGTTTCTATTATGACCGTGTCGACAGAGAGAGCGTTTAACTCGTCTTTGTCCAAAATGCGCGACGGCACGGTGTTAATCAGACAGTCGAAATTTCTTTTTCCGCAGCATAAATACTGAAGTTCTTCCGTTTTTATCCCCGCGCATTCGGCTTTTGCGAGTTGTTCCGGCGACCGTGCAAACACGGTAACTTCCGCGCCGAGCGTTTTTAACAGCTTCGCGGTGAAATATCCGACCCTGCCGTAACCCGTCACCGCCGCTTTTAACCCGAACACTGTTTTCGGTATCCTGTTCATAATTATCCCCAACACTCCCTCTGCGGTAAGCAGGGCGTTTTTTATTATGAGAGATTGAAATTTATAGTAATCGTGATATTCGCAGCCTGCATCGGAAAGCGCCCTTTCGAGCTGTTTTGTTCCCATTC
>CAVKLD010000051.1:0-14089 GCA_963657065.1 bacterium | reverse complement strand
CGTTGATACACAACGGATAGCGGGTTCTTTCTCTTGTTTTAAGAATGTAGTACTGTTCATAACACTTTTACTTAAAAAAACTCTTGCATTTTTACCGGAGGTATGTTATGATAAGCAAGCGTTCGCGTGGGTGGGGCAAACTCCCCTCACCGCGGTTAGTACGCAAATACTAAAGCGGGTGGTCCTCTGGCTGCTAAAACATCAGCGAATGAACATCTGAAAAAAATCGGAGGTCTGTAAAAATGGACGCATTAAAACTCATGTCAGACGCTTGTCTTAAATCGGAAGTTCCCGTTATCGAGATAGGTGACACCGTCACGGTTCAGGTTAAGATTCGTGAAGGTGAAAAAGAAAGACTCCAGGCTTTTGAGGGCACCGTTATTGCCCGTAAAGGTGCGGGTATCAGTGAAACATTCACTGTTCGCCGCCTTTCATACGGCGTAGGTGTCGAAAGAGTATTTCCTATCCACTCTCCCAATGTTGCTTCGGTGAAAATCGTTCGTAAAGGTCGTGTCCGCAGAGCGAAGCTCTATTATCTCCGCGGCAGAGTCGGCAAGGCTTCGAAAGTCAAGGAAGCACTCAAGTAATTTCACAAACGAAATTCAAAAAAAACAATTCGAGGCGGGTATTTTTTCCGTCTCTTTTTGTTTTTAAACTTGTATTTTGTCTTTGCTTCTACTATAATATCATTACATTATCTTGATCTTGTGTTCGGTGAAATTATGAAAAACGGCTACGAAAAGTTCTGCGCCGGCGTATACTCATTTTTGTCAACCGTTATCGGATGCACACTTTGCGTTTTTGCAGTGTTTTTACTCGGCATTCGAATTGCGGAAGTCGACGGAAATTCCATGTACCCCGGTCTTGTAAGCGGCGAAAAAATAATAATCTCGGGCGTATTTTACGAACCGGACTACGGCGATATCATTGCAATAGGCAGAGCGGGCGGTGAGAACAATTCGTTTATCAAACGTATTATAGGTTTGCCCGGAGATGAAATCAACATAAACTTCGATTCGCATATTGTCACCGTTAACGGGTACATCGTCCCGGAAACATACAAAGTAAACGCCGCGCTGAGCGAAAAAGGCGATCTTACATATCCCGTAACCGTTCCGAAAAACTGTGTGTTTGTACTTGGTGACAACAGAGATGATTCGCTCGACTCCCGTTTTTCGGAAATAGGTTTTATAAAGCTCGATGAAATAGTCGGTAAAGCAATATACCGTATATATCCGTTCGGCGATTTTAACATTTATGAATAACGGAAGAAAGGTTGGTAAATTAACCATGTCTGAAGAAACATTTATTAACAGTTCCGCAGAACACGAGAACTCTGCGGACATTACCGAGAATACAGCGTTCGAGAACGTCGAAGCCGGCAAAAAAAACAAAAAAAGCGATACCGGTAAAGATTACGGTATTTTAGGCACGATTTACGATGCCGTTTCGGTCATCGTTGCGTCAATGATAATAATATCCGTTGTTTTTACATTCTGTTTCCGACTTGTGGGCGTCGACGGTCAGTCGATGAATAACACGCTGACAAACGGCGACTGGCTTATAGTTACGCCGTACTATACAGAGCCGACATACAAAGATATAGTCATATCCACAAAAAAAACAGCCGCTGAGGGTAACCTTGTAAAGCGCGTAATTGCCGTGGCTGGCGACGTTGTCGATGTCAAAGACGACGGCACTGTCATTGTCAACGGCGAAGAACTTGACGAACCTTACGCAATCAGCGACGGCAGTGCGCACGGCAATCTGACTTATCCCGTTACAGTTCCGGATGATTGCGTCATGCTCATGGGCGACAATCGCCCTGTTTCATGGGATTCGCGTTACACTGACATCGGTTTTGCGGAAACGGAATATCTTATGGGCAAGGCTCAACTGAGAATCGCGGTAACAGATCCCGTCACTGGAAGAATATCACTTACAAAAGACTTTGATATTTATTCAAATTTAACGACAGACGAATAAGATTATAACATTTCGCATCCAGCTTAAGGGAATAATATTCTTATGGACATGCATCAAATGAGGCAAATGATAGAAGAAAACAAAAGCAAAAATCAAACGGAAAAACCTGCTTCAAACGGTGGAATCAACTGGTTTCCGGGACATATGGCGCGAACACGCCGCCTTATCAAGGAGAGTTTGTCACTTGTCGACGCAGTGACGGAGCTTAAGGATGCCCGCATTCCGCAGTCAAGCACAAACCCGGAACTGAACGGACTTATCGAAAACAAGCCGCGCATTATCCTTCTCAACAAATGCGATCTTGCGGACGAAAAAACGACAAAAGAATGGATATCCTTTTACGAGTCACAGGGGAATATCTGTCTTTCGGTTGACTGTCGAACGGGACGCGGACTCGGCGCATACCGCGGAGCGGTAAACAAGGTGCTTGAAGATAAAATCGCCTCAAATACCGAAAAGGGTATGGCAGGAAAAGCACTGCGCATTATGGTTGTCGGCATTCCGAACACAGGCAAATCATCTTTCATAAACCGAATGGCAGGCGGCGGAAAAGCGAAGGTTGAAGACAGAGCCGGCGTCACACGACACAACAAGTGGTACGTCATAGGCAACGGCTTAGAGCTTCTTGACACTCCAGGCGTGCTTTGGCCGAAGTTCGATGATCCCGATGTAGGATATCGGCTCGCGTTTACCGGCGGAATAAAGGATGAAATACTCGACACTGAGGAGCTTGCCGTGAAGTTGCTTGAGATTCTCGCACGCGACTATCCCGAACGTCTGACAGAACGGTACAAGATAGTCGATTTTTCGGATATGATGCCTTATGAGATGCTCGAATACATCGGAAGAAAACGCGGTATGCTCATTTCGGGCGGAGAGGTCGACACTCTGCGCGCCGCAACCATGCTCTTCGATGAACTGCGCGGCGGCAAACTCGGAAAAATATCGTTCGAAAGGCCGGAAAAATGACTTACGAATACGAAAATTTGTATAAATCACAGGGTTTTTCCGTCGTGTGCGGTGTGGATGAGGCAGGGCGCGGACCTCTTGCGGGACCCGTTTTTGCGGCTGCTGTAATTTTGCCCGACGGACTTGAGGACATAGGTCTTAACGACTCAAAAAAACTCACCGAAAAGAAACGCGACGCGCTTTTTGATGCCATTAAAGAAAAAGCAACGGCATGGAGTGTGGCAAGCGCCGACGAAAAAGAAATAGACACTCTTAATATTCTCAATGCAACGTTTCTCGCAATGAAACGCGCTGTCGACGGGCTTGCAGTCCGTCCCGATATTGCTCTTGTTGACGGCAACCGTCGTCCGCACACGGGCATCAATGAGGAAACGATAGTAAAGGGAGATGCAAAATCAATCTCAATCGCTGCCGCGTCGGTGCTCGCAAAAGTAAGCCGTGACAGATACATGCTTGAGCTTGACAAACAGTATCCCGAATACCAATTCGCAAAACACAAGGGGTATCCCACTGCGCTTCACTATGAAATGATAAAAAAATACGGCATTTCACCGATTCACAGAATGTCGTTTTTGAAAACTCTTGATAAACATTAGAACACAGGGAGAAAAACAATGAAAAAGGCATCCGTCAAACTCGATAAGGATTATATTATTTCACGTATTGACCCAAGAATTTACGGTTCTTTCATTGAACACCTCGGACGTGCGGTATACGGCGGCATATATGAGCCGAATCATCCGACCGCCGATGAACAGGGGTTCAGAAAAGATGTTCTCGCACTTGTAAAAAAACTCGGCGTTCCCGTGGTGCGCTATCCCGGCGGCAACTTTGTTTCGGGGTTCAACTGGGAGGATTCGGTAGGTGATAAAGCGTCCCGTCCAAAGCGGCTTGACCTCGCGTGGTTTACAACGGAAACAAACGAAGTCGGTCTGCATGAATTTTACGACTGGACAAAAAAAGCCGGTTCGGAGCTTATGTACGCCGTAAATCTCGGTACGCGCGAACCGGAAAATGCACGTGACGCAGTCGAATACGCAAACCATCCGTCGGGGACGAAATTCTCCGATATGCGTATTGCGAACGGCAAAAAAGAGCCCCTCGACATCAAGCTGTGGTGTCTCGGCAACGAAATGGACGGTCCGTGGCAAATAGGTCACAAAACAGCAAAGGAATACGCAAGGACGGCGAATGAAGCCGCCAAGCTGATGAAATGGGTCGATCCGTCAGTTGAGCTTGTTGTATGCGGTTCGTCCGGATATACAATGAGCACATTTATCGATTGGGAATATGAAGTTCTGTCAGAATGCTACGATCACGTCGACTATGTTTCGCTTCACAGATATTACGGCAATCAGGACGGCGATACCCGTTCTTTCCTTGCAAAAAGCATCGAGCTTGACGAATATATACGTTCCGTGGTTTCGTTGTGCGATGCGATAAAAGGTAAAAAACACACAAAGAAACAGATAAATCTGTCATTTGACGAATGGAACGTATGGTATCATTCATCGGAACAGGACAACGAAGTGTGGAAACGCGACAAATGGGGACGTGCGCTGCCGCTTCTTGAGGATGTCTATAATTTTGAGGACGCTCTGCTTGTCGGTTCAATGCTTATCACGTTTTTACGCAATGCTGACAGAGTTAAAATTGCGTGCATGGCGCAGCTTGTCAACGTTATCGCACCGATTATGACGAAAAACGGCGGCGGCTGCTGGGCGCAAACGATATTTTATCCGTTTATGGATGCGTCAAAATACGGCAGAGGTACTTCTCTTCGAGCACTCGTCGACTCACCGCGCTATGACACCGAGTGGTTTACAGACGTGCCCGTCATAGACGCAACCGCAGTACTGAACGATGACGGCGCAGTTACCGTTTTTTGCGTCAACAGAGATTTGGCGGAGGACTGTGAAATTAAGATAGATCTCCGCTCGTTCGGGGAGCTTCGTTACGCTTCTCACAGCGTTCTTCACAACGATGACATTAACGCAATCAATACGGAGGAAAATCCGAATAATGTCACTCCGATTTCCGGAAACGCCGCAGACATTGACGCAGGCTTCGCCACCGTACGTGTACCCGCATTGAGCTGGAACGTTATAAGATTTACAAAATAACATAGCAAAAAAACGCCTAATCTGCACTTCGTTTTTCAAAATTATCGGGGAGCTTGTGAAAAATGAATTTATGCGATGACAACATACTGAGATTAATTTCGGCTGCCAACGATGAGAAATGCGACTGCTATTTTTCACCCGACGTATCTCCGTGCGCCGATGAATTGTGCAAATGCGCCGAAAGCGTGTTTAATAAAGCTGTTATAATCTTGCCCGGCACACATATAATACCGACTGAGTTTGAACCAGGAAAAACGCACCCTGACGTAATATTCGAAACAGCCGATGTTCTCTCGAATCTGAATTTCTGGGAAGATGCGGTGCAGCATGGAGTTGACGGTATCATCCTGTTAGGCGCGGAAACAACCAAACGTTCCGAATACGGTCACATGCGGTATTATACGCACACTGGCGACATCAGGGCAAGCTCTCCCCGCCGCATCGGACTTGTCGCGTTGTTTTCGGATTCGGAATATATGTCGGATAAACGGCTGCTGTCCATTTTCGGAAGCAGCGGCGCACTGACACTCGGAGAATGCTCTGTTGATTTCAACTCTGAAATTTTTTTAAACGAACGAAGCCGAACAGATGCACTTGTTGACTTACTGTCAGAAATCAACGGGCAAACCGCTGTGTTTTGCTCCACCAGACGCGATGTATTAAATCTGTCGGAACATCTCAAAAAAGCAAATATAAATAATCTCGTTTTCCACGGCGGATTGTGTGAGGACGATAAAGTCGCCGCGCTGACTGCAGCCGCAAAAGGCGCGGCACAGATAATCATTACAACAAAGAGCTTTTTGCAATACTCACCCTTTATTCCGCCGCTTCGAACAATCAGCTGCGGCGTGCCGTACTCCCTCTCGCACGCGGCTCGAATAACAACACTCTCACACTCCGAAAAGCGGCATCTGTCATGCTTTTTTTGCAAAAACGATGTGCAAAAAATCATCAATATTGGGCAATCATACGCAGCCGAATACACCGACAGCCCGGGAGCATTCATCTATGAAAGAAAAGCAGCTCTTGTGAAGTTGTTGAGAAAAATAATATAACAAAGCAAAAACAGTCACAGCAGACTACTAAAAGGGCATCGGATAAAAACCGGTGTCTTTTTCATTTGTGAATTTACATTTTCCGTCGGCGCAATTACCGTTTTTTTTCCGCGGAACAAAAAAAATGGGAGAGCGCGGCAACGGACACAAAAAAGTTATCGCATTCAATGCAGACAAAACAACATCAACAGTTGTACTGAAACGGGGAACGAATCTGCAATGATTGCGATAACCAATCAGTCTATAATATTTTTTACAACGCGAAAGCTACGTCTGTCTGTCAGCCGAGGTTCTTCTTGAGAGTATCAAGCTCAGCCTTGATAGCCGCGGGAAGTTTTTCGCCGAATTTTGCGTAGAAATCCTCTATTCCGGGTACTTCTTTCTTCCAGAGATCATTTTCAACGGTAAGGATTGATTCAAGCGTTTCTTTGGAAACCTCATCCTCAATACCGGTAAGATCAATGTCATCGGCATAAGGAACATATCCTATAGCAGTTTCCTTTGCGTCAACTTTGCCGTCGCAACGGTCAAGAATCCAGTTGAGAGCACGAAGATTTTCACCGTAGCCGGGCCACAGGAAATTGCCGTCGTCATCTTTTCTGAACCAGTTGACATTGAATATCTTGGGAGCCTTGTCGGGATCAAGTGTTGCGCCGATATCGATCCAGTGCTGCCAGTAATCAGCCATATTATAACCGCAGAACGGGAGCATCGCCATGGGATCACGACGAACAACACCGACCGCGCCCGCAGCTGCAGCCGTAGTTTCGGATGCCATTATCGAACCTACGAAAACGCCGTTGTTCCAATCTCTCGACTGGTAGACCAGCGGAGCAAGTTTTGCGCGTCTGCCACCGAAAACTATAGCGGAAATCGGCACGCCGTCCGGATTTTCAAATTCGGGGCTAAGACAGGGACAGTTCGTTGCGGGAGCTGTAAATCTTGAGTTGGGATGAGCACCGTTCTCAGTTGATTCCTTACCGTTCCAGGGATTGCCCTTCCAATCGATTGCATTTGTGGGCGGATTTTTGTCAAGACCTTCCCACCAAACAGTATTATTGTCAAGATTATGACAAACGTTGGTGAATATCGTGCCTTTCTGCGTTGACAGGCAAGCGTTGGGGTTGGACCTCATGTTTGTGCCGGGAGCAACACCGAAGAAACCGTTTTCGGGGTTGATGGCGTAAAGCCTGCCATCCGCGCCCTTGCGAATCCACGAAATATCATCACCGACAGTGGTAACCTTATACCCTTTTTTCTTATACACTTCCGGTGGAATAAGCATTGCAAGGTTGGTTTTGCCGCATGCTGAGGGAAACGCCGCGCATACGTATTTCTTCTCGCCGTCGGGTTTTTCAACGCAGAGAATAAGCATGTGTTCTGCCTGCCAACCCTCTTTCCAACCCTGATAAGAGGCAATACGCAAAGCAAAGCACTTTTTGCCGAGGAGGACGTTTCCGCCGTAGGCGGAGTTTACGGAAATTATGGTGTTGTCCTGCGGGAACTGGCATATCCAGCGTTTTTCGGCGTCAACATCGCATTTGCAGTGAAGTCCGCGAACCCAGTCTTCGGAATCGCCGAGAACGTCAAGAACCTTTTTTCCGACTCTCGTCATGATGGACATATTGAGAACAACGTAGATAGAATCTGTAAGTTCAATGCCTATTTTTGAAAACTTAGAACCTACGGGACCCATTGAATAAGGAATAACGTACATTGTTCTGCCCTTATAGGAATCTCTCGCTATGTCATAGAGCATTTTATAACATGCGGAAGGCTCCATCCAATGGTTCGTGGGACCCGCTTCCTCTTCGGTGGGGGTGCAGATAAGAGTTCTGTCCTCGACACGGGCAACATCGTTGGGTTTTGTTCTGTGAAGATAGCAGCCGGGCAAAAGCTCTTCGTTAAGTTTTATCATTTCACCCGTTTCGACAGCTTCGGCGCGAAGGGCTTCAAGCTGCGACTCGCTTCCGTCAATCCAAATTATTTGAGACGGCTTAACAAGTTCTGCTTTTTCATCGATCCATGAAAGAACCGACTTGTTTGTTGTAAGTGCCATATTCAATATTCTCCTTGGTTGAATAAATTTTACGAAATCAGGTTCATTTTACCATTTTAAATTCGGTTTGTCAACCGAAACGCCTATACTTTTATTTTATCGCCGGCATAAGCTGTCAAATAAAAAACAGTTTCACCTGAATCAATTCCTGCTTGAGGAGGCAAAGTCCGACCTGTCAAGACCGGCACAGGTTCGCATCGTTGCGCTTTTCAAAATCATCGCCGCTTACCCGAAAAAAAGGCAAACGGCGGATTTTACATTCTGTTCTGCGTCAAGATGCAGCTTTTACATAAGACTTCTGTAAAGAGCTTCAATCTCCTCAACGCTCGTATCTCTGGGATTGCCGGGGCGGCAGGCATCCGCAAATGCATCAAGAGCAAGCGCGTGGACATCCTCCTCTTTTACAACGCCCTTGAGCGAAAGAGTAATGCCGACATCCTCTGCAAGCTGTTTAACCGCATCGCAAGCCGCTGCGCGGTATTCTTCTTCGGACATTGCATCAACGCCTTTAACGCCCATTGCGCGGGCAATTTCGCGGTATTTTTCACCGGTGAACGGCGCGTTGTACGCCATAACGGTGGGCAAGAGCGTAGCGCATGCCTTGCCGTGAGGCATATCATAATATGCCGAAAGCGTGTGAGCCATTGAGTGGTCAACTCCGAGTCCGACATTCGAGAAGCCCATTCCGGCGACATACTGACCGAGAGCCATGCCTTCTCTGCCCTCGCTCTCGTTTTTAACTGCGCCTCTGAGATTCTTTGCGATTATCTCGATTGCCTTTATGTGGAACATATCGGAAAGTTCCCATGCGCCCTTTGTGATATATCCCTCAATTGCATGCGTAAGAGCATCCATGCCGGTTGCGGCGGTAAGCGACGCGGGCATTGAACTCATCATTTCGGGATCAACAACGGCAACAACGGGAATATCATGCACATCGACGCATACAAATTTACGCTTCTTTTCAACATCGGTGATAACGTAATTTATCGTAACCTCGGCTGCCGTGCCCGCTGTTGTCGGCACTGCTATTATCGGAACGCAGGGTTTGTTAGTGGGTGAAACGCCCTCAAGCGAACGCACATCGGCAAATTCGGGATTTGCGATTATGATGCCGATTGCCTTTGCCGTGTCCATTGATGAACCGCCGCCGACAGCAACAATGCAATCCGCACCGGCTTTTTTAAATTCATCGACACCGTGCTGCACGTTTTCAATGGTGGGATTCGCCTTTATATCGGAATAAACCGCATATGCGATCCCGGCATCGTCAAGCAGAGCCGTTACCTTTCCTGTAATGCCGAACTTAATAAGATCGGGGTCGGATGCAAGAAACACCTTTTTAAAACCGCGCGCTTTAATCTCTTTCGGAATGGCTTTAATCGCCCCCGCGCCGTGATAAGAAGTTTCGTTCAAAATAAATCTGTTCATAAAACTCACCTTTCCTGTTTTTTTGGGATATATCGAAAAGCAAAACACGAAACTATCAAACGCCAAACCCGTTTGAATAATCGCCGTCCCGCTTTTTTCGCATGGTTAATACGGATCTACGGTGCGTTACACACGCGCCGAAAGCACACTGTTCTCATATTCGTTTATCACGGAAAAATAATCCGCGGGAACACCCTCGCGTTTGAGATACTCTTCCCAGACTTCGCCGAACGGCATTGTTTTCATTTCCTCCGACAGTACCATAAGCTCCGTAAATTTCCCGTCGTTTTGCAGAGCCTTCATTGTGTTTTCAGGCTGCAGCAGCGCGAAAAGCAACGCTTTTCGAACACTGCGAAGTCCTGTTACCCATGCCGAAATACGGTTTATCGAAGCATCGAAATAGTCCGTTGCGATAAACACCCTGTCAAGAGCGTCGTTTCTCACTATCTCTTTGCAAATTTCTCTCGTTTCGTCATCGAAAATAACGACGTGATCGGAATCCCATCGAACACTTCGCGTAATGTGAAGTGCAATTTTTTCATTAAACAGCAGCATCGAAGATATTTTATCCGAAACAAGTTCCGTCGGATGATAGTGCCCATTGTCCATAAGCGGAACTGTCCCACTTGACGCTGCATAATTCATACAAAACTCAGCCGAGCCGACCGTATAACTTTCAAGTCCTATGCCGAACACCTTCGATTCAAGCGTCACATAGACCTTGCCGCGGTCATATGGAACACTCAAAATCTCATCCAGACTCTTTTTGAACCGTGCACGCGGAGCGAGTCTGTCGGCGGGAATGTCCTTGTACCCGTCCGGAATCCAGATGTTCATAACGCACGGGAATCCGGTTTCATTCGCGAAGTACTCGGAAATTTCGAGGCATCTCTTGCCGTGTTCCACCCAAAAGTGTCTGACATTTTCATCGGGAGATGAAAGCGTCAGGTTGTCTTTCACCATGGAATGCGAAAAAAACGTGGGGTTGAAGTCGATACCGACACCTCTTTCCTTTGCAAACCTGACCCAGTAGTCAAAATGTTCGGGGCGCAAAGCATCCCTGTCTGCAAAATCGTCATCCGCGAAAACAGCATACGACGCGTGAAGATTCAACTTCTTTTTGCCGGGAACAAGTGAAAACACCTTGTCGATATCCTCGCGCAGCTCATCGGGCGTACGCGCCTTACCGGGATAGTTCCCGGTTGCCTGTATGCCGCCCGAAAGCGTTTGCCTGCTGTCAAAGCCTGCAACATCGTCCCCCTGCCAGCAATGCACAGACACTGTCACATCTTTGAGAATATTCAGCGCACGTTCCGTATCCACGCCGTATTTTGCATATTTTTCTTTTGCTTCATCGTAACTCATTTCAATCTCTCCCCATTGTTTTTTACTTCGCGCTCACAGCACGTACTTCATATATGTTTCGCCGGAATCAAGTTTTTTCCATTCAAAAACGCCATCCTCGTATGTCATATACGACCGTTCGGAACCGTCTTTCGGAATCGACAGCGATCCGGGGTTGAAGTATAGGAAATCGCCGCAATCCTCTTTTGCCGGCACATGAGTATGCCCGTGCAGAAGTATATCCCCCTTGGCAAACGACATCGGCGTTTCCCTGTTGTATCGGTGTCCGTGAGTTATCCACACATTTCTGCCATCAAGAAGCAGCACACCGTATTCCGCCGACACGGGAAAATCAAGCACCATTTGATCGACTTCGCAATCGCAATTGCCGCGTACGCAAACAATCTTGTCCGCGATGCCGTTCAACGCATCAATCACTTCTTTCGGAGAGTAGCCGTCTGGCAGATTGTTTCTCGGTCCGTGGTACAGTATATCGCCAAGGCAAATAATTTTGTCGGCGTTTTCGTTCATAAATCTATCCAGAAATTCACGGCAATATTTCATTGAGCCGTGCAAATCTGACGCTATCAGATATTTCATTTTTTAACCCTCGCCCCGCAGTTCATCCGATTTTTTCAGAAGAGCTTCATATGCATCTTCGGGCGACTCAGCGTTTTCGACCGCTAACTCCATCGGGCAAATCCCTGTTCCTGCGCGGTTTGCTATTCCCGCACAGAGAGTTCCGTATGAATACGAAACACCATACGAGCGCAGCGTTTCTGCGCCGCTTTCGCTCAAGACTTCGGCATATACCGTCTTGATGCCTGCAAGAACAAACAGCATTGCTGCAGCTTTACCGACAATTTTGTCAGCCGCAGAATATCCGTTAAGGTCAATACCGCTTTTGACGAATTCGAGCATCGGCGCAATTCCGCGCTTTTGCGACGTCAAAAAGTCGCCGTCTTGACACAACACAATCGTATGACCGCCCGAGTTCAAAACAATTTTTGCTTTTTCAATATCATCCTTCATGAGTTTTTTCCTCTGATTTTTTTCTTGCCGTCAAAAAAGACAACCGTAAACACGGTTCCGTTCTGTTCGTCGCTGCGAACGGATATTTGCGCGTCATGAATTTCAACAAGATTTTTACAAATCGCAAGTCCCAGACCGTATCCTTTTCCTGCGGTATGAGCCTTGTCCGACCGATAAAAGCGCTCAAACAGATGCGGAATATCCTCCTGCGGAACGGTCACATCAGGATTACGTGTGGACATAACACAACCACCCGGTCGGCGTTTGAGCGAAAAGAAAATTTCTCCGCTGCTGCCCGCATATTTTACTGCGTTATCTATCAAAATGTGCATTATCTGATTAAGCGACGTCTGATCACCTCGTATTACGACACCGCTGTCAATGTCGGTATTCAACACAACACCGTTCTCAAACGCTATCGGTTCAAACTGCAGACACAGCCGCGTTGCCAACTCCGATGCATCGACGTCGGAAAACATGTTATTGACTTTCATATTGTCGGATTTTGCAAGAATAAGCATCTTGTCGACAAGCTCTTTCATATGTGTAGCTTCGACCTGTGTGCTTTCTACCCATTTGTACTGATTGTCAATAGTATCATCTTTGTGTTCCTGCAAAATATTGGTATTCGCAAGGATAACAGTCAGCGGCGTTTTTAACTCATGCGAGGCGTCCGCAATAAAATTTTGCTGCTGGCTCCACGCCTTTTCGACAGGTCGAATAAAAATACGCGCCATAAAACGGCTCATAATGTACAGTACCATTATCGCCAAAACACACATGACAGCACCTCGCACCAGCAGCCGACCAAGGTACGATGCATACTGCGATGCATTTGCAAACGCGATTTTCGTTCCGTCAAACGTACTGTTTTTGTAGAAAAACAACATTTGCGACGGCAAAAGTCCGAAAGTATTATCCATAGCCATCGCTTCGTCAACAACAACGGAGAGGACATCACTTTTCATTCGCGCCTGTCCGATGTTGAGTTTTTCAAACGTGCCGTCCTGATTGACCTTTACGACACAGACTTCCTCCGAGTAGAGCGGAAATACTCTCGTGCCGTCGTATTCTTTCTCATCGGTTATGTCATGATGAAGTTCAACATACTCTTCCGACACAAAATCATGCAAAGAAGAGCGCATATTGAGCGTTATCGTCACCATCAGCAAGCCGACGACAACAAGATAAAAAAACGTAAGAACCGCGCCGATTATCAGCATCAGAAGCGATGTAAAACGCCGTCTTAACTTCTTGAGCATTTATTTCACCTCAAGGCGATACCCTATTTTTCTTAACGACACTATTTGTGCGGAAGAACCGATAAATTCAAGTTTTTTTCGAAGGAAAGAAATATATACCTCAACGTTATTGTCAACCGCGTTGGAATCATATCCCCATACCTTTACGATAAGTTCATCTTTTGTCGTAACTTTTCCGGGGTTTGACATTAAAATTTTAATTATCTCTGACTCTTTATAGTTCAGATGAACGCTCTTGTCGTTGCAGCATAAATCGCACGTTGAAAGATTCAAGTCCGTATCCGCAAACGTGAGCTTGTCAATGATAACTTCTCCCTGGCGTCTTGTAAGTGCATTTATGCGGGCGAAAAGCTCAATCGGCGCAAACGGTTTCGTCATATAGTCATCCGCCCCCGCATCGAGTCCCGCTACTTTGTCATTTACCTGATCTTTCGCCGTAAGCATCAACACCGGAGTTTCAACTTTTGCTTTACGCAATTCGCTTACAACCTGCAACCCGTTTTTTTTCGGCAGCATAACATCAAGAACAATAACGTCATATATACCGCTTAACGCCATGCTCAAACCGTCCATACCGTCAAACGCAAGATCGACCATATATTTTTTTTCGCTCAAGAGCTGCTGCAGAGCCTCTGCCAAACGTTTTTCGTCTTCAACAACCAATATCTGCATATTTGTACCTCCGAGTCCGTTAATATTTTAATACAGTTTACACAGTTTTTCAATATGAATTTTTAATTTGCCGACAGTTATGCGGTGTTTTTGCAAAAAAACGCGCAAAAAAGAAAAAACTGCGCAACAATGACCTTTTTTATTCTCTGAGTATTG
>CAVKLD010000050.1:0-14214 GCA_963657065.1 bacterium | reverse complement strand
TTCAGGCAAGGCAAAGCCCGAAGCGAATACTTGACGTATTTGCGAGGGTTTTAATGCAGCATGGACAGAAATCAGCCCGCCAAAACCGACACGGGTTCAACTCCCGTCAGCTTAACTCAAAATGCTGAAAACAGTCTGCGGCAGATGCGGCTGCGTACTGTCCGACAGTGAATTAAAATGTGGCGGAGATGTCAACTTTAGATGTACTGTTTATTGACAAAGGCGTGTTTGTGGTGTAAATTAAAAGATGACAAACCGAATTTCGTTTGTCCGTTTTTATCAAAAAATATAAATCGGAGTAGGAACAATGAAAAAACAAGTCAGATTTGCCGCTGCAGCGGCGTTGTGCGCCGTGATTACGGTTTCTCTCGGCGGTTGTTTTACCATCTCGGTCGAACTTCCGACATCTGCTGAAACGGCGGGAAACATGGAACAAATATACGACTACGTGCAAACTCCCGACGATACCGCCGCGCCTTCGGAACAGACTGCGTCCGACGTGACGATCCCCGCGTCGGAGACGGCAGCGGCGACGGAAACGCCGAGTGCGGTTACCTCGCCCGTGCAGACGGAGCAGCAAAATGTTGTTACCGCGCCCGCACCGACCGAATCTCAGTCATCCGCATCACCCGTCACGGCAGCTCCCGAAACGCCCACCGCCGCACCTGCCGCGCAAACGCCGGACGCTCTTTCGGGACAGGCACTGCTTACGTATTTCAATGAAGCGATAAATTCCGTCAAAACCCAAAAAGCCGGCTTCAAGAAGTCTAAGCTCACGACAATCAAAGACCTGCAGCTTTCGAATTCCGTTGCGAATACGCTTGTCGGCTTCGTTAAAGGCGCGTTGCTTTCCGAAACGGAGGATGTGACCGACGTCGCAAAAGGACAGTCTTCGGACAACGTTCTTTCGCCGTCGGGCAAGAGTTACGCGTCCGCACTCACAATGAACGACATAAAAAACATCAGTGCGCAAAAGAGCGGTTCGGGATATGTTATCACGGTAAACATCAAAGACGAAACGAATCCGACGGATTCCGGTCCGTTTTCGCGCTGCATGGACTATATGACAGTGGACGATGTCGAGAATGTGTACGCTCCCAAGGTCGGCGCGACTGTTTCGCGTGACGAAATAAGCGTTAAATTGACCAATTCCTATGCAAAACTCACCGTGGACGCAAACGGCAGGGTGATGGCTTACGAAACGCTCGTCAACGGCGAGCTCATAATGAAAAACGCTTCGATAAAGAAAGGCGTTACGATAAAAACTGACCTTGACATTACGCTTTCGAGTACCACAAAATATACCGGATTCGCTTTTTGACAGTTCGGAACACGTCCTTTTTCCGACGGCGGGTTTACCGCCGAAAAAATGAATTTGAACGATGTAACAAAAAACGATGACAGTTTTTGTGCAACTTTACCCCATTCAACGCTTTAATTTGAAATGTTGAGTATTTCCTTACAATAATTTCGCCGAATTTACTTGACAATCTTCTCTCGATGTTGTAAATTATTCTTGTATTGCATAACCTCGTTTGTGCAGCACCACTATTACGGTTAAACCGAAAATTCTGAAAGGGGTTCACACCTAATGAAGAAAAACATCATGAGAATCGTTTCGCTCGTAATTGTCGCGACGATGGTATTCGCATTCTGCTCCTGCAAGCAGGAAATTCTTGTCCGTTTCGTAGATAAGGACGGCAACGATATCAACATCGGCGGTCTTGTCAACAATAACGCTTCAAATGGCGATTCCGGCAGCAGTTCAGGCGGGGCTTCCTCAGCCGATGCGTCAAGCGAAGCTCCCTCAGCCGATGCGTCAAGCGAAGCTCCCTCAGCCGAAGAAACACAGGCTCCGTCGAATGACACTCCCGCAGTAACGGAAGCACCCGCAACACAGGCACCGTCGAACGACACTCCCGCAGCAACGGAAGCACCTGCAACACAGGCTCCCGCAACGCAGGCTCCGTCGAACGACACTCCCGCAACACAGGCTCCCGCAGCAGAAACTACTCAGGCTTCGGCAACCAATGCCGCACCGACCGGAAAAGAAAACATCTTCAATTTCTACAAGACGGCGGCAAACAAGATCGCTCAGAACGGCGAAGCCGGTTATACGAAGAAAGAGTGGCAGGCGCTCTCCAACCTCAACCTTACGGGCAGCTCGATGGTTGACAACACTATCACCAAGCTCGCCGGTAACTACATGACCAAAGAAGCCGACGCCAAAGACCAGGTTTGCGCCAAGGGTTCGGATGACGCGAAAAACCGTTTCCCCGCATGTACTCTTACCGACCTGTCCAAGGTTAAGTCTGCAACATGCACGGTTCAGTCCAACGGCAACTACAAGATTACTATAATCATGGTTGATGAAGATACTCCGAAGAAATCGGGCAACTTCCTCGGCAAGGTTACGAACTCGCTCCTTTACTGGGAAGATATCGACGCGGAACTTAAAAACATCAGCGTCATCTCCGAGTACAGCGACATTCACATCATCTATGCCGGCTACAAGATTGAAGCTGAGATTACTCCCGACGGTAAGTTTGTTTCCTTGAACCACCTCGGCAGCGTTGACATCAAGATTGGTCACGCAAAGGTTATCATGAACCTTGATAACAAGAGCGGTCACCTTGACAACTACTGCAAGTACACCAACTTCAAGTACTAATCCGCGGCTACTGTACAGTTTTAATCGAAGCTATCGGTTTTGTACGGTTTGGGACTGCCGAATTTAGTGTAGTCCGGACGACAAATTAAAAAATCAGACTATATTTCACGGTTTGCATCAAAGATGCCTGTGGGGTATGGTCTTTTTTTGCCTTTGTCTAACGGGCGGAACGTTTTTTGTTAGCTCAGATACGGTAAATATTTGTTTATGTTCTTGAAATAAACGCGATTGCATGGTATGATATTGTTGATATTGTACGGTTGTGTTTTTGAACACAACCGCGTGCCGATTTGTTTTTTTGCGGCACGGAAACGGGAGGGAAAATATGTCGCGGTCGGTATATAATTTGCCTGTAAGCGAAAATAATTTTACGGCGGGAATGAAAAAAGCGGAGAAATACCTTGAGGAGCACGGCTCTGACGGTGTCTTTGAGAGTTTTGACGGTAAAAATATTCATTACGAAAAATATATGTGTGACGTTGCGAAGGCAAGCATTGTTATTGTCCACGGGTTCACGGAGTGCGCCGAGAAGTTCAGAGAGGTCAGCTTCAATTTCCTGTCGTGGGGTTACAATGTCTTTGCTGCCGATAACAGGGGACACGGCTACTCCGACCGATTGACCGATGACAGGGAAACCGTCTGTGTCGGAAAATTTGCCGATTATGTTGAGGACTTGCAGTGCTTCGTCGAAAAAATTGTTCGTCCCGCGTCGAACGGTCTGCCGCTCTACGTCTACTGCCATTCGATGGGCGGTGCGATAACCGTGCAGCATTTGCAGACGTACCCCGGCGTATTCAAAAAGGCAGTTCTCTCTGCGCCGATGATACAGGCGCAGACGATGGGACTTCCCGAATGGCTTGCGAATTTTGTCGCAAAAACAGGAACAGCTTTGGGAAAAGGCAACAAACGCATTGTGTTCTCCAAAGGTTTTGACCCGCATCGTACATACGAAAACAGTCACGATACATCAAAGGCGCGTTTTGATTATTGGCAGCAAAAACGCTGTGAAAATGTCCGCTATCAGGTTGCCGCGCCGTCGTTTAACTGGGTGAAAGAGGCGGTTGCCGTGTCGCGCCGCAATCTCGATGCAAAACGCAATGTGCGAATAGAAATTCCCGTTTTTCTCTGTCAGCCTGAAGCGGATTCGTCCGTTGTGAGCGAAAAGGAAAATGAATTTATAGCGCAGGTCAAAAACGGACGGCTGAAAAAATATAAAAATTGCCGTCATGAAATATACATGTCAGTTGACGACACGGTCGCCGAATACTATAACGATATAAAAAACTTTTTCGAGGAGAAATAAAACATGCATGTAAACGATTTTCTTGTTGATTTTATGAACAGATACAACTATCCCGACGAGGCGAAAAACGCGTTTTTACGCGTGTCCGAACGGCTTGATACCGAAAAAGACTTCGGCAGCGCATTCGATGAGGTCGTGAACGGGTATATGGCATCGGAAGAAGACAGTCTTGACGTTCCGCTTGAAAAAATTACAAATCTTGCGGAAAAATACAATGAAAACAAATACACAATGCATTTTATTTTTCTGCTCAATTGCATGCCGATTCTGAAGGACAACTATATTGAGCGCGGTTATTCGGAGGAGCTTTTTTATGACGGTGCGGACGATTTGCGCTGCAAACTGCTTGAATGCATCGAGTGCGAGGAAGTGCCCGGTACGTTCGTTGCCGGCTGGAACAGCGGTTTTCTGAAGATAGACAGGTTCGCGCTGGGGCGTTTTCAGTTTGAGGAGCGTGAATACACAAATGACAATGATTTTGTAATGTCATGCGGCAAAGTGGTAAAAAAAGGCGATACGGCGATAAATTTTCACATTCCGTCTTCCGGCATTCCTCTTACCGATGATGTTCGACTTGATGCTTACAAAAAGGCATACGATTTTTATAAAGATAAATTCTCGGACGGCAATGTACTTTTCTGCTGCAGTTCATGGCTTCTCTTTCCCCGCCACAGGGAGTTTCTTCCTGAAAAATCAAATATAATACGCTTTTTGAATGATTTTGAAATAGTGTCATGGTCGGAGAAAGAAGAATTCAGTGACGGATGGCGCGTTTTCGGAAAAGATTCCGACCTGCCTGTCGAGCAGCTCCCGCGTGATACGTCGCTTCGCCGTGCGTATTCCGATTGGCTTCTTGCGGGAAACAAAACCGGCAGCGGTTACGGGCTTTTCCTGTTCGACGGCGAAAAAATCGTCAGATGACGAGGATCGATTCCCGTATGCACCCCGCTTGGCAGCATGGAAAATTACCGGAAACGGCATTTCGCAGTGCGGCTATTTGCAGATGCATAAAATTCAAATTTGTAAATTTTTCTAACATAAAGGAGTATACCCAATGAAAACTTTTCTTTTTCAAGGCGACTCGATAACAGACGCAGGCAGACGCCGCGACGAGATAGGCGGTGGTTCTTACGGTTATCCTACTTTCGTTGCCGGCATGCTCGGCGCGAAATATCCGAACGCGTTCAAATTTGTTAACAAGGGCGTAAGCGGCGACCGCTCTGTTGATATGCTTGCGCGGGCGAAACGTGACACGGTGAATTTCAAACCCGATATTCTGACGGTGCTTATCGGCGTAAACGACGTCTGGCATGAGCTTCAGGATAATGATATGAACAGAAACGGCATAGATGCGGATACATATTTCACATATTATGACATGTTTGTAAGTTATGTCCGTAAAATGTGCCCGCAGACAAAAATATTTATTCTTGAGCCGTTTGTACTCAAGGCTTGCGCCACTGAGAGATGTTGGAATGTGTTCAGCCGCGAAGTCGCAAAGCGTGCAGAAAAGGCGCACGAACTCGCGGAAAAATACGGCATTATTTTCGTTCCGCTGCAGAAAACTTTTGACGAACTGTCCGAAACCGCGCCTGCGTCGCATTGGCTTGAGGACGGAGTCCATCCCGCAGCTGCCGGGCATTGTGTTATCGCACAAAAAATCGTTGAGGCTGTCGAATGCGAATGCCCCGAAATGCTAAAATGACTTATGAATAGTTTTTTATTGTCAATTGTTGTAATTTTATGTCTTGTCGCTGTTATTTTGCTTTTTGCCGTGCTTTCAAAGTTGAAAAACGTGAAAACCGACGGCGGCGACGGGTTGCCGAACGCGGTCAATGAGTTGAGAACGAAAACCGAAGCGGGGTTTTCTGCAATTTCGGCGGAATCGAGGGCGCAGTCCGAGTCTGTAAGCAATCGTCTGGGTGAGCTTGCAAGGGTAAATTCCGACCAGCAGCGCGACCTTGTGAAAATAATTGCCGATATGCGTGAGGATATGTCAAAATCATCGCGTGCGCAGACGGAATACATCCGCAATTCAGTGACAGAAATGCAGAAATCCAACGAAAAAAAGCTCGATGAAATGCGTGCGACCGTTGATGAAAAGCTGACTTCCACGCTTTCGGAGCGGCTTGACGGGTCGTTCAAGACCGTTTCGGAGCAGCTTTCCAAGGTGTATACGTCGCTCGGCGAGATGAAGACCCTGTCGGACGGCATCGGCAGTCTGAACCGCATGTTTACGGGAGTCAAATTGCGCGGAACATGGGCGGAGGCGCAGCTTGAAGCCATTCTCGAAAGGATAATTCCGGGCATGTTTGTTAAAAATTATGCGCCGCGCGGCGGCAGCGGCATTGTCGAATTTGCCGTAAAAGTGCCCGATGCGGACGGCGGCACAACTTATCTGCCGCTTGATTCAAAATTCCCCTCGGAGGACTACATACGGCTCACGGAAGAAGCGGAAAAGGGCAACCCCGACGGGGTGAAAGAGGCGCGTGCGGCTCTTGCCAAGCGGGTAATAAGCGAAGCGAAATCCGTCAGTAAGTATATCGCACCGCCCGAAACAACACCGTTTGCCATAATGTATCTTGCGACGGATGCGCTTTACGCCGAAGTCGTATCGCTGCCCGAAAACGTTATTGACAGAGTCCACGACGAGTTTTCCGTGATGATAGCGGGACCGTCCACCGTGACTGCGCTGCTGTCCTCTCTTGCAATGGGATTCAAAACCGTTGCCTTGAACAAAAAAGCTGCCGAAGTTATGGATATCCTGTCGGCGGCGAAGACGCAGTATGAAAAATTCGCTCTTGCGCTCGAAAAGGCGGAAAAAAAGATAAACGACGCGGGCAGTGCGCTCGGTGAAGCCAAAAAGCGCAACGACTTGATTACAAAAAGCCTGAAAAAGGTCGAAACCATCGACGAAGCAAAAGCCGATGAAATTTTGTCCTTGGAATAATTTTGCCCGGCCGATGAAATGCGGTGCGGCGGGATATAATCATACTGTATTACATTTAAATAAATAAGGGAGAGCTGATTATGTTAAAAATAGGTATGCTCGGTACGTGGCACGTTCACACCGACCATTATGCGGAGGAATTCAAAAAAACCGGCAAGTGCGAAATAGCCGCCGTGTGGGACTATGACGTTGAGCGCGGCAAAGGAAAAGCCGACGCGATAGGCTGCACGTTTTACGATGACCTCGATGCGTTTTTCGCGTCCGGTCTTGACGGCGTGTGCTGCTGCGCCGAAACGAACCTTCACGCGGAAGTCCTTATAAAAGCGGCGCGTGCCGGTGTGCATATTTTTACCGAAAAGGTACTTACCGCAACAGTTGAGGACGCCGAAAAAGTGGCGGATGAGGTCAAGAAGAACGGCGTTAAGTTCTGCATTTCGTTCCCGTGGCGTTCACGCGGAGATTTCAGATGGATAAAAGCAAAAGCCGAAGAGGGGCTTTTCGGCGATATCAGCTACGTCCGTATGCACAATTCCCACAACGGCGTTTCGGCGGGCTGGCTGCCCGCAAATTTCCTTGACCCCGTCCCGACATGCGGCGGCGCGATGATGGATCTCGGTGCGCACGGCATGTACACGCTCAATTGGCTCTTGGGCGAGCCTGTCTGCGTAAACAGCACGTTTACGAATTTTATGTGTAAAACGGTCGAAGACAACTGCGTAAGTTCCATCGCCTACAAGAGCGGTGCAATCGGCGTCAGCGAGACGTCGTTCGTTGCATCGTGCGATCCGTTCAAACTCGAGCTTACCGGCACCAAGGGCAGCGTGCTCTGCGGTTGGAGCGACGGCAGACTGTGCTACAATGTCGGCGACGGCTGGGTACATCCGAATATTCCCGGCGATGCAAAGACACCCATCGAGATGTTTGTCGACGATATTCTCGGCGGCGAAAAAGCGGAATACGGCATTGAAGACGCGGTATTGCTTACCAAAACAATGGCGGCGGCGTATGCCGTCAAATGAAAGGGTGAATATCAATGAAGCATTCGGAAATTGTCGAAAAACTGACACTTGAGGAAAAGGCGTCCCTCTGTTCGGGAAAGGACTTCTGGCATCTCAACGCGGTTGAACATCTCGGACTTTCGAGCATAATGGTGTCCGACGGGCCTCACGGATTGAGAAAGCAGAACAAGGACAAAAAAGCCGGCGATTTGCTTGGAAGCGTTCCCGCCGTTTGCTTTCCCACCGCGTCGTGCACGGCTTGCTCATGGGACGAGGAACTGCTTACCGAAATGGGCGAATACCTCGGCGATGAGTGCAGAGCGGAAATGATATCTGTCCTGCTCGGTCCCGGACTGAATATCAAGCGCTCACCTCTTTGCGGCAGAAACTTTGAGTATTTTTCCGAAGATCCGTTTCTTGCGGGTAAGATGGCAGCCGCATTTGTGCGCGGCGTGCAGTCGAAGGGTATAGGCGTTTCGCCGAAACACTTTGCCGCGAATAATCAGGAAACGCGCCGCATGACCATAGACACGATCGCCGACGAACGCACGCTGCGGGAGATTTATCTCGCGGGTTTTGAAACCGTCGTTAAAGAGGGCAAACCATGGACGGTCATGAATGCCTACAACAAACTCAACGGAACGTATTGCGCCGAAAACGAGTGGCTTCTTACTCATGTGCTGCGTGAACAGTGGGGCTTCGACGGCGTTGTTGTGACCGACTGGGGTGCGGAAAATGAAATCGACAAGGGGATTGCCGCCGGTCAGAATCTTGAAATGCCCGGTTCCGCCGGTCTGGGCGCGGCGAAACTTGTGGAAGCGGTAAAGAGCGGCGCGCTTGACGAATCCGCGCTTGACGAACGCGTTGACGAAACGGTGGATCTTATCATAAAGTCGCAGGAAACGCTGTGCGATTGCGAATACTCGAAAGAGGCGCATCACGCCTTTGCGCGCAGGGTTGCAGAAAATTCAATGGTTCTCCTCAAAAATGACGACGGTATGCTGCCGCTCAAAAAAGAGCAAACTGTTGCCATTATAGGCGAAATGGCGAAAAAACCGCGCTATCAGGGCGCAGGTTCGTCACAGATAGTTACAACGGAGCTTGAGAGCGCGTATGCTGCCTTCCTCAAAGAGGGCATCGGCATTATTTATTCTCAGGGGTACGATTCGAATAAGAGCGTTACGGATGTAAATCTTCTCGCCGATGCGGTCGAGTGCGCGAAAAATGCGGACGTCGCAGTGGTTTTTATCGGTCTTACCGACGAATTCGAGTCTGAAGGTTTTGACCGCAGTACACTCAATATTCCGCAGAACCATGTTGACCTCGTTAATGCCGTTTCCCGCGCGAACCCCAATACGGCGGTAGTGCTTTCGGGCGGTGCGCCCGTGGCAATGCCGTGGCTCGGAAATGTTAAAGCCGTACTCAATGCTTATCTCGGCGGTCAGGCATCCGGCGGCGCGGTGGTGAATCTGCTTACAGGTAAGGTGAATCCGTCCGGCAAACTTGCCGAAACATATCCGCTTTCTCTCTCCGATACGCCGAGTTTTCGCCGTTTCCCCGGCTCGACGCGCAGCGTGGAATACCGCGAGAGCATCTATGTAGGCTACCGCTATTACGATACGTTCAAAAAAGACGTGCTTTTTCCGTTCGGCTTCGGTCTTTCGTATACGAAGTTCGAATACTCCGGACTGCGCGTTTCAAAAAAGAATATAAAAGACACAGATACACTTAAAGTGACATTTAAAGTCAAAAATGTCGGCAGCGTTGCCGGCGCGGAAATTGCGCAGGTGTACGTTTCCGATATCGACAGCACCGTTTTCCGTCCCGAAAAGGAGCTTAAAGGCTTCAAAAAGGTGTTCCTTGAACCTGGTGAGGAAAAGACTGTTTCCGTGACGCTTGACAAACGTGCGTTTGCGTATTTCAACACCGAAGCGGAATCGTGGCATGTCGAGAGCGGTGAATTTACTGTCAATGTCGGTGCATCGTCACGCGATATAAGGCTTTCTTCCACCGTCAATGTCGCGTCGACCGACGAGGGAATCTGCGAACCCGATTACAGAGAATCCGCACCGGTGTATTACACCGGTGACCCTGCGAACGTGCCCGACAGCGATTTTGCGGCGATTCTCGGCAGAGATATCCCTTATCTCAACGAGCGTCCGAATACCGAAATTACCGTGAACAGTGCGCTCGAAGACGCCGACGCAACGCCGGCGGGACGCATTGTCAACAATCTGCTCAAAAATCTGTTCAAGACGATGTCCGGCGGCAATCCCGCACAGGAGCGCATGATGACAAGTATGGCACTTCAGATTCCGATTCGCTGTTTTATCTCAATGAGCATGGGCGTTTTCACTCCCGAAATGGCGGACGGACTTTGCCTTATTTTGAACGGCAAGGGCACGCTCAAGGGACTTGCAAAAATTGTCGGCGGCATAGGCGAAGCCGTTAAGCATATCGGCGACCTTATGGCATCCGTCTGATAAAATGCGTTTTAATAAAGTATATGTCGAAATAACGAACGTGTGCAATCTCGGCTGTCCGTTTTGCCACGGAACAAGGCGCGAAAAGCGTTTTATGACCGTGTCCGACTTTAAAACGGCAGCCGAACGTCTGCGCCCGTTCACGGAATACATTTATCTTCACCTGATGGGTGAACCGCTTTTACACCCGTCGCTCGGGGAGATTCTCGATGTCTGCGCGCTGCTCGGTTTCAAGGTGTCGCTTACTACGAACGGCGTCTTGCTCCGTGAAAAAACGCAGCTGCTCGTGTCCTCCGCTGCGATGTACAGAATTTCCGTGTCGCTTCATTCGTTTGAAGTCAATCCCGGCGGTTCGCTGCGCGGTTATATAGGCGATGTGTGCGCTGCGGCGCACGAAGCGCGTAAAAAAGGAATCCTTTTTTCCATGCGCCTGTGGAACGGGGGCGGTGAAAATGCGAAAAACGGCGAGATAAAAAATCTGCTGTCCGAATTTTTCCCGCCGCCGCACAAAGAAAACCGGCGCGGCATAACGCTCACCGACGGCGTGTTTCTCGAATACGGTGACCGCTTCGAGTGGCCCGACGCGAACGGGAGCGCGAAAAAAGTCCGGTTTTGCAAGGGACTTCGCGACCAGATAGGCGTGCTGTGCGACGGGACTGTCGTGCCGTGCTGCCTTGATGCGGAGGGGGATATCGCGCTCGGCAACATTTTTACCGATGATTTGAATCAAATTTTATCTTCCGAGCGAGCCGAACGCCTTGTGAACGGATTTTCAGACGGACGCGCGGAGGAGAACCTTTGCCGTACATGCGGATTTGCCGAGAGCCGCTTTGGATGAACACATTATCGGCTGCTTTTCCGCCGCACATAAAAGTAAGAACCGTAAACGCGAGGCATGCGTTACGGTTTTTTTGACTTTCGTTTTTTTGTTCTATACGGATTCCCACATCATCATATTGTCCGTGAAGCAATGCGACACTGTACCGCGGTTTTCGCAGAAGATGAGGTAAGAACGCATTGTAAAGCCGAGCAGTGCAAACTGTGCGTCGTTCATCTCGATGCCGAAGTGATTAAATGTGTCGCGCAGAAAAATTTCAAAGTTTTTCGGTTCTTTGAGGTTATCGAGGATGAACGCAATTACGTCGTTTATTGCTTCTGTGTTTCGGTCGGCGAGAGGAGCTATGTCTTGAGTGGGTTCTGAGTGACTCGGCACGAAAAACGAACCATCCAGAGTTTTTATTTTGCTCAGCGAATCAAGTGCGGCTGTTATGTCATAGTTAAACGTAACGCCGTATTTTTCTATCGTTCTTTCGCTTACGAGCGCGTCGCCGAGGAAAACAACGCCCTCGCGTGTTTTGTATCCCGCGTGGTCAAACGAGTGTCCCGGCAGCGGGATTATTTCCAGCCCGTCGGGCAGAATATCCGCACTGACCGATTCCGCACTGCTCGGCGCAGCCGTGAAAAAGCTGTGCATTAGTTTTTTCGGTGCGTAACCGCCGAAAAGGTAGACAGGCTCAATCGTCGGAGTGTTCGTAAAATACATTTCCGCGCCGGGCGCGTAGATTTTGCATCCCGTCCGTTTTTGGCACAGAGCGTTGCCGCCCGTGTGGTCCGCGTGGGAGTGCGTGTTGAATATTGCCGTCAGCGTCATACCGAGCGACTCGACCGCTTTCAACAGTTTTTTTGCCGAAGTTTCACTGTTGCCCGTGTCTATTGCGTATGCGTTTTTTCCGTCGGGCGTGTAAATGCCGATTCTCGACGGACTTTCGAGGTAATATGTGCGGTCGTTGATTTTGATAAGGTCGTACATTTTTTTCGCCTTCTTTTTTTGATGATGCCGAAAACTGCTTCGCGCTTAAAAAATTATGCCGCCGCCGAGCGTTTTTTCTCCGTCATAGAGCACGGCGGACTGTCCCGGACACGGTGAAAAAACTTCATTTTCGAGGTTCGCCGTCATTATTCCGTCCGAAATTTCAATCGACGCGTTTACCGGCGCGGCGGTGCTTCTTATCATTATCTGCGCGGTGAATTTGCCGTTCGGAAACGTGCCGGCTGTGCAGCGGAGCTTGTCCGCACGAACCGTGCGCGTGAATCGTTCCTCCGAAGTGCAGATCGTCACGGTGTTGTCGGCGGCGTTGATTCCGTAAACATACATGGGTTTGCCGAATGCGCCCAGTCCCTTGCGCTGACCGACGGTATAGTTGAAAATGCCCGTGTGCGTACCGAGCTTTTCATCGCGAACGCTCAAAATGTCGCCCGATGCGGGCATGTCAGGCAAGCGAGTCTTCAAAAATGCGCCGCAATCGCCGTCGGGAATAAAACATATGTCCTGGCTGTCCGGAGCGGACGCGGCTTTCAGCCCGAGCGACGCACCGATTGCACGAATTTCATCTTTAGAGCCGAAATCACCGAGCGGAAAAACCGTCCGTGCGAGAATTTCACGCGGCACGCGGTACAAAAAATATGTCTGGTCTTTTTTTGTCGGCGCACGGAACAGTCCGACGCCGCCGCTTTCGTCGGTCAATACGCGGGCGTAGTGACCCGTGGCTATGAATTCCGCCCCCGCCTTGTCGGCTTCTTCCGCAAGCGAGGTGAATTTTGCGTGCGTGTTGCACATTATGCACGGGTTCGGCGTAAGTCCTTTTTTGTACATTTCGCAAAACGCGTCTGTTACCTGCTCTTTGAAAAGTTGTCGTCTGTCCGAAAAAACAAGCGGAACGCCGAGTTTTTCTGCGGTGTTTTTCGCTCTTTTCGCCGCCGGAGAGTCCTCTGACGCATCCTCCGTGAACAGCAGGTGACAGCCGATTACGTCAAAGCCGCGTTCCTGCAGCAAGCGGACGGAAACGGACGAGTCAACCCCGCCGCTCATTCCGAGAAGCACCTTCTTCTGCATAAATATACTCCTTTCGCCGCAGTGCGGGACAAAAATTTTCTGTGACTATTTTACATTATACCAAGCCGCAGTTCAAGCCTTGCATAAAAAAATGTCGGACGCTGAACGGATATTTTTACGCATTGACAAATATGCGATTTATGGTAAAATGAATGTAAAATATTTAATGTATGGGAGTCATTATGAAAAACAGTGAAATAAATATTCGTGATCCGTTCGTACTTGTTGAGGGCGACACCTACTACATGTACGGAACAAGAGCAAAAAATTTCGGTAGGCTTGTCGGCGGCGTAGACGTTTACATCTCAAAAGACCTTGAGAACTGGAGCGAGCCTGTCGAATGCTTCAATTCCGAAGCTTTCGGCATGAACAAGGACGTAAACTGGGCGCCCGAAGTGCACAAATACAACGGTGCGTATTACATGTTCGCCACTTTTACCGACGGACTTCGCGGTACTTACGCAATGAAGTCGGACAGTCCTCTCGGTCCGTTTAAACCTCACAGTGACGGCAAGCTCACTCCCGTTGAGTGGGAGTGTCTTGACGGTACTCTTTACGTTGAGGACGGCGTTCCGTATCTCGTTTTCTGCCACGAACATACTCAGATAAGCGACGGTGCGATGTGCTATGTCCGTCTTTCCAACGACCTTACGCGTTCCGTCGGCGAACCCGTAACGATGTTCCGCGCGTCCGAGCCTGAATGGGCGGACAAAAAAACCGAACCGGATCAGCACTTCGTCACCGACGGTCCGTTTATGTACAGAACAAAAAACAACACGCTTATCATGATGTGGTCGACATTCATTGAGGCGAAGTACGCCGTGTGCGCCGTGAGATTCACCGACGGAACGATAAAGGGAAAATTTGGACATTTTTCACCCTTGATGGTAGACGACGGCGGTCATGGAATGCTTTT
>CAVKLD010000049.1:0-14361 GCA_963657065.1 bacterium | reverse complement strand
TTGCTCGAAAATTAACAGCTGTCGGGTGCAAAGCAGTTTTGCCTGAGCTGATTTCCGTCCATGCTTAAGAGTGCCCGACCGTGTCTTATTTTGGCAAAACGCATAAAAAGAAGACCGCCGTGCGGAGATTCCGTGCGGCGGTTCGTTTCGCCTTTCACCGTGCGGCGGCGTTTTGCTTTCACCGTGCTCTTCGGCGAAAATCAGCAGTACATATCTTATGTTTTCGTCGCGAAATTCAAAAATTCCCGTGCCGTATAAACGGGACACGTGTTTCTCCCCGGACAGAGCATCGGAACATAAAAATGTATCGGTGCTTTTATCCTGAGAGGGAGCAGGGGAGTAAATCTGCCGAAATGACGGCATTTTTTTGCCTTTTGTGTAAGCCGCATTTTCAATTCTCCTTTTCCGTTGTGCGCCGCGTGTTCGCGTGCGCGTGCGCGTGCAGTGTTGTGCGCCGCGTGTGCGCGTGCGGGTGCGCGTGCAGTGTTGTGTGCCGCGTGTGCGCGTGCGCGTGCAGTGTTGTGCGCCGCGTGTTCGCGTGCGCGTACGGTTTTATTTTTGGCGTTGAACGAAAAAATATACGGAGAATAAAAAAGCGCAGAACGGAAAAAATCCGAACTGCGGTTTTGCATGCGTTTTTTATCTGTTACTCGGACTTTGATTTTTTCTTTTTTTCGCCGGTGAACATGACGAAAAATCCCGCGCTCAGCAGTGCGCAGCACACCCACACAGAGGCGTTTCCGAGTGCGGACGTTACAAGCGCACCCGCGCCCGCGCCGACGGCAAAGACGAAAATCACGCCGAAATACGTCAGAGCCTTTTTAAGAGCGGCTTTTTCGCGTGTGCCGAAGTAGGCGAAAAGCGATTCCGCGCCGCTTCGCAGATTGCCGATGCACATGGTGCTGGCGTAGATATTTCCATTTATCTTGTGGAAACTCTGCACCTGCAGTGCGCACACGAACGAAACGAGCGCGTTTGCGGCGGCGTCGGCGGTGTTCGGGATGAATCCCACGGCAAACAGCAGGACTATCTCCGCGATTAGAATTATCTGCCGCCAGTGCAGTTTTTCATTCTTTTTGTATCTGCAGTGAACGGCTTCAGCCGCGATGATTCCGAGAAAAAATGCACCGAGCGGCACGAGATACTTTACCGCGCCGAGCCATTCGCCGCGAAAGAGCGACGCGCTCATAAGAACGATATTGCCGGTCTGCGCGTTCGCGAAAACTTTGCCGCGTGCAATGAACGTGTACGCGTCCTGAAATCCGCCGGACAGAATTATGAATACGGCGGTGCGGAACATTTCGCCGGAACTGATTTTCGGCGTGCGGTTTTCCATTACATCGCCCCCGCACGGAGAATATTGTTGTCGCTGTCGCAGTCGATGCCCACCGCGCCGATTGACGACGCGAGAACCGATGCGTCGCCTATTGTCATTTTTCGCGTGACGGCGGCGGACGCTTCTTCCCAGTCGCGGCACAAATCCGACAGAAGGCGGTATTTTTGCTGCTTGTATCCCGAGGACGCGAACCATTCGTACGCAGTTTTGCTGCGTTTACTCAAAAATTCGCCCGTTACGTCGTCGAGCGGAAGCCGCCGGACGGCAATCGGCGTTCCGTCGGTGCTGTCGACGAATACGAATATGACGTCAGTAAACGGCGTGTCGGGTTCGTTGAAAGACGTCATAAGTCCCGGCAGCGTGATAACGTCGCCCCAGCGGTACGTGCCGAATCTGACCACTGTCCAAAATCCGTTCTCCGTGGGCAGAAAGCGCAGCCGTATGCCGCTCGCGGCGGTCTGCGTCTTGTCTTCGGACGTGAAATTTTTCCAGTGAACGGTTATGATAAGTTTGTTGTCAAACATATATCCGTTCTGCCCGTCGCCGATTGCGGCGGCGGTAACGTCCATCAAAAGACGCGTGCCGTTCGCCCTGTAGGCGGCAATCATTTTTTTGCCTGTGGTTGTTGTCACTTCGCCGATGCGAAGCGAACCTATGTTTATGTCATTCATGATTTTCGCCTCCTATCTTTCCGAGTATTGTATCGATGTGCATCCGTGTCGTGCGTGCGCCTTTTGTGCCATGTGCGTCAATTGTACTTTTTGTCGACATACGCGAACAGGCTGAAAATAGCGGCGGCGGCGCAGACGAGCAGCAGAGCCTGATACATAAAGCTCATTTCAAGGCACGACACCTTTGCGGCTGAGCCTATAAGCTGAGTGAGAAGATTCTCCTCCGAACCGGACAGCAGGGATTTTAACCCTATCTGCCCCGTGAGAAACGGCTTTGCGAACGCATCGAAACACTTGTTCATCGCGACGGCAAGCAGAGCGGATACGCCCGTTATAATCGTGCACACGCCGCTCTTGTTCAGCGCTCCGAGCACGGCGGCGGCGATCATCGCGACGATAATTACGGCGAGGATTACGACGGCGGCAATAAGCCACGGCGTTGTGGTGAGCATGTCGGCTATTTTTGAGTCCTCTGCGGTAAATATCTGATAAATCAGCTTGAAAATCTGCGAACTGCTGCTGTCTGCGTCGGACACGAGCTTAAGTATGTCGTACAGGCTGCTGTATTCCTTTATTCCCATCGTGCTCATTATGTTCGCCGAAAGCGACGAGGTTATGACCAGTCTTACGAGCGGCAGGAATACGGCAATCGGAACAGCCGCGATGCAGAGAATAGGACTTAATATTCTGTACAGAGTTTTCATAGACCTTTTGCTCCTTTTTTTGTTATTTTTTTACATTAAAAGACGAATTGAGCGCGACGGTGCGGTTGAATACGGGGTGTTCGGGCGTTGAGTCGAGGTCGGCGCAGAAATATCCGTCGCGGATGAACTGGAACGAATCGAGCGGTTTCGCGTCTTTAAGCTCCGGTTCTATCAGGCAGTCTTTTTTTACAATCAGCGAATCGGGATTTATCGCCGAAACAAATTCGCTGTCGGGGAGCGACGCGGGATCTTCGACGTTGAACAGGCGGTCGTAAAGGCGGATTTCCGCTTTTACGCTGTCCGCGCCCGCCCAGTGTATCGTGCCCTTAACCTTTCTGCCGTCGGGGCTGTCGCCGCCTTTCGTCGCAGGGTCGTAGGTGCAGTGAATGCACGTTATTTCGCCGTTTGCGTCCTTGTCAACCGATGTGCATGTGAGGAAATACGCGCCTTTAAGACGCACTTCGTTACCGGGGAACATTCTGAAATATTTTTTCGGCGGATTTTCCGCGAAGTCGCTGCGCTCGATATAGATTTCTTTCGAGAACGTGACATGCGATTTGCCCATCTCGGGGCGGTCGGGGTGACGTTCGATTTCGAGCGCTTCGGTCATGTTGTCCGGGTAGTTGTCGACAATGACTTTCAGCGGGTCGAGCACCGCCATTGCACGGGGAGCGTTTGCGTTTAACTCATCTCTTACGCACGACTCGAGCAGACCGTAGTCGACCACGGAATACGCTTTCGAAACGCCCGCCTTTTCGATGAAAGTGCGCAGAGCCTTTGCGGGGTAGCCGCGTCTGCGCATTCCGCACAGCGTCGCCATGCGCGGGTCGTCCCAGCCGTTAACGAGGTTGTCTTTTACGAGTCCGATGTTGCGGCGTTTCGACGTGATGCAGTAGTTGATGTTCAGACGGGCAAATTCTATCTGGCGCGGCGGCTCGTCGAAGCCTATCTGTTTTATGAACCAATCGTAGAGCGGACGGTGGTTTTCAAATTCGAGCGAACACAGCGAGTATGTCACGCCTTCCTTTGCGTCGGAGAGCGGATGCGCAAAATCGTACATCGGATAAACGCACCACTTGTCGCCCGTCTGATGGTGAGCGACGTGCATTATGCGGTAAATTACGGGGTCGCGCATGTTGATGTTCGGCGACGCCATGTCTATTTTTGCGCGGAGAACCTTTTCGCCGTCGGCAAATTCGCCGTCGGTCATGCGTTTGAACAAATCGAGATTCTCTTCGACGCTCCTGTCGCGGTACGGACTGTTTTTTCCGGGTTCGGTGAGAGTGCCGCGGTACTCTCTTATCTCGTCGGCGGAGAGGTCGTCGACAAACGCGAGTCCTTTTTCGATAAGTTTAATCGCGCATTCGTAAATGAAGTCAAAATATTCCGAAGCGTAGTATACGTGCGCCCACTTGAAGCCGAGCCATTCTATGTCTTCCTTTATCGATTCCACGTACTCGATGTCTTCTTTCGTGGGGTTCGTGTCGTCAAGACGGAGATTGCATATGCCGCCGTATTTTTCTGCGGTGGCGAAGTCGATGCACACGGCTTTCGCGTGACCGATGTGCAGGTATCCGTTAGGCTCGGGAGGGAAACGCGTCTGAACGCGCGTGTTTACGCCGTCGGCGAGGTCCTTGTCTATAAAGTCGTGTATGAAGTTTGACGAGAGCGCGGTGTTTTCTTCCATAATATCATATCCTTTTCAGCTTGTCTTTAGCTTTTATTTTTTTTGCTTTTTTTGCTTTCTCTGCTTTTGTTTTTTTATTTCGGAAAAATATTACTGTTCTTCGCCGCAAAGCGGCTGCACCGCCTTTTGAAGTCTTTCGATTACTTCCTGCCGTCCGAGCAGTTTCATTATCGCGCACAGGTCGGGAGTGTTCGCCCGTCCCGTCACGGCGATACGGATAACCGACGAAACGTCGCCGACGTGGCCTTTGAATGCGTCGGGGTTTTTCTTGTATTCCTTGACGTTCGGCGTGAATCCGAGCGGTTCGCAGATATCTTTAATCTTTGCAAACCATTCGTCCTTGCCGTCGTTTTCGTCGTAGACGTTTATGTAAGTGCCGATTATCGCCTTCACGTCATTCGGCCGGATGTTTTCGGGGAAACGGTATTCGGGAGCGAAAAGCTCCTTGTAGAAGTACGAAACGTAATCTTTCACGCCGTTCCACGCGACGATGTCTTTACGCGGTTTGGGGCAGTCGCGGTCTATCGCCAGAATGGCTTTCGCGTAGTCGGGGCGGTCGGTGAACAGTTTGTAAAGCTCTGTGTCGTACTCCTTCGCCCATGCAGCCGCGTTTTCGTACACCTCGTCGGCAGTCATGACGGAAATTATGTTTTTGCTTATGTCATTTAATTTCATAAGGTCGAACAGTGCGCCCGAACCGCTCATTTTTTTGAAGCTGAACGGGAACTCGAACTTGTCCGCCGCGGGATTCGCCCTGCGCCAGTCCTCGAAGTTGGAGTTTGCAAGCGTCATAAGATACTCTATGACGCCGTCGCGCGGATAACCCTGCTCAACGTAGAAACTTACACCCGCTTCGGGGTCTTTGCGCTTCGAGAGTTTTCGCTTGTTGCCGTCGTCGAGCTTCATTATCGGCGAGATGTGGCAGAACTTCGGCGGTTTGAAGCCGAGAGTTTTGAAAAGCTGTATGTGAACGGGCAGTGACGCTATCCACTCGTCGCCTCTGACGACGTGCGTCGTGCGCATGAAGTGGTCGTCCGTCGCGTGCGCGAAATGGTAGGTCGGTATGCCGTCCGTCTTGAGAAGAACGATGTCCTGAATGTTTTCGGGCATTTCGATTTTGCCTTTAATCTGATCCTCGACGGTTATCCTGCGGTTCTCGTCGCCGTCGGAGCGCAGACGCACCGTGTAGGGCGTGCCGGCTTCGATTTTTTCTTTCCGCTCCTCAAAAGACATGTCGCGGCAGCGTGCGTATTTGCCGTAATAGCCGGGGTTCGCGCCGTCCTTTTCCTGCTTTTCGCGCAGCTCGGACAGCTCCTCTTCGGTGCAGAAACACGGATACGCGCAGCCTTTTTTCACAAGGCTTTTCGCCATGCAGCCGTATATGTCCTTGCGCAGACTCTGCTTGTACGGCGCATAATTGCCCTTTTCGGAGTCTTTGCCCGTCACGCCTTCGTCGGGGGTGATGCCGAACGTGTTAAGACCGAGAAGAATTTTGTCAATCGCGTCGGGCACTTCGCGCTTTTTGTCCGTGTCCTCGATGCGCAGGTAGAAGACGCTGCCGGGCGTGTTTGCCGCAAGACGGTCGATAAGCCCCGAAAACATGTTCCCGATGTGCATGTATCCCGTGGGGCTGGGCGCAAAACGCGTGACACGCGCTCCCTCCGGCAAATCGCGCGGCGGGAATCTCTTTTCGAGATCGTCGGGCGTGTCGGTTATGTCGGGAAACATCAGTTCGGCGAGAGCCTCGTAGTTATCCATATAAAAACCTCTTTGAATGTAAATTTTCTTTATTAGTATAATATAATATTTCCCGGTTGTAAACATCTTTTTTTGCCAAAGCGCCGGCGTGCGGAATTTTTTGCGGACGTCAAAGCGGCGCGGACGGAATTTTTTTACGAAATTCAATTGAAAACGTTTGCCGCAAAAAGTTTTTTTAAGCGAAACGCGATATGATGGAATGTAAAATCAAACGGACGCAGCGGTGACGCTGTGCGTCCGCGAGCCGGAAAAGGACGGAAAAGGACGGGTGCGAATGAACGGAAAATTTATTGATTACATCGAAAATTCCCTGAGTGACGTTTCCTATGACGAAATTCTCTACAACTTCGAAAAGAAAACCGCCGACGAAGCGGAAAAGACGGAATGCCGCGTCAGGAAAGCGGGACTCGACGACGAAAAGATAATATGCGACCTGCTCGTGAGCGAACACGAGGACATTCGTGAAAAGTACGGCGAATACCGCCGCGCCGAGCTTAAACGGCGCCGCGAACACCGCATGCACGTTCTTTTTGCAAAGGGCACGCCGATATATTTTCTCGCCGCCGTCGCCGTGTATCTGCTTATGAGTTTTGCGACGCACGCGTGGAGCAGAACGTGGCTTGCGATAATCGTCGCCGTTACGGTGTGGTACGACGCCGTCGGCGGCTGGTTTGTGTATGAGATTGCGGCGAAACGCCGTGCGCTTCATGTCATTGCGCGTGTAATTCTCGCGCTCGGCGTGATGCTGACATCCGTGTGCGTCTATCTTCATTTTCAGATGCTCCTGCCGTTTATCAACTGCTGGGTCATTGTGACGGGCGGCGTTATCGCCATGTACTGCGCCGATGTGATATTCGCCGCCGTGACGAAGCAGCGGATGATGATTATAAATGTCCTGATATACGTTTTGGCGGCGTCGCCCATGCTCTACGTGATTTTGTGCGGCGTGAGGGTTTTGCGGTGGGACACCGGATGGCTGCTTATCATCGGCGCGATTTTCCTTGACATCCTTATCGTCGCCGGTGTGCTTGTCAACCGCAGAAAATACGTTTACAAACCGGAGGCGGCAAAATGAACAAAATGAAAAAGAAAAAAGAAAAACTGCCAGCCGAACTGTGGGACAAGATGCATTATCTCTTTCGCGATTTCAACGACAGAATGGTTCACCTTGAGTTGTGCTACGATTTTGTCCCCGACATAGACGCGCTCAAAAAAGTTATAATCTGCTTTTTCGAAAAAGCTCCCGTTTTTCATTCGAGCTTTTCCGACAATTTCCTGTCGCCCTACTGGACGGTGCACGACTACGACATGGACGAAGTCCTCACGGTGGAATACACCGACGAGCCGCAAAAACGCGCCGATGAATTTCTTGTGCAGTACATCCCGCCCGAAAGCGAATTGCAAATGAAATTCGCGCTGTTTATCTCCGGCGAAAAGAGCATTCTGTGCATTGTCGAAAACCACATGTGCATGGACGGCGGCGATTTCAAATATTTCATCAAATCGCTGTGCGGCGCATACACGCGCCTTGTCGAAGAGGGAGAAAGTCCCGTAAATCTGCGCACGGGTACGCGCAGTTTTGACAAAGTGTATGAGGATTACGGTTACGTCGAAAAGCGAATGGCGAAAAATCTCTACAAAAACGTCTGCGCAAAGGACACTCACCGTTTTCCGCTTACCCCCGTCAGCATCCGCGACGAGCCGTTTATCGTCAGACGTAAAATTGACGGCGATACTTTTCTTCGCCTGAAAGCCGTCGGAAAAGAGCACGGCGCGACCGTCAACGACATGCTGCTGGCGTCGTACTTCTTCAGCCTGTACGAGCTTGCCGGATTCAACGAAAACGAGAGCGTCACCGTGTCGTGCGCGGTGGATCTGCGCCGTCACATCCGCGACCTGTCGGACGAGGGAATGACCAACCACACGGCGTTTATGCAGTGCTCCGTGCCGCAGCGCGGACGCGATATTTTCGAAACGCTCAAATACGCCGTGCAAAGCTCCGAAAAGTTCAAAAACGATAAATTCATGGGGCTTTACGGCTTGCCGCTGCTAAACCTCGGCTACAGCATTCTGCCGCACGCTTTAAGCGAGGAGATAATAAAAATAGGATACTCGAATCCGCTTATCGCCATGAGCAATATCGGCATACTCGACTGCGCCGCGCTTGCCCTGTGCGGCAACGAGCCGACCGACGGATTTATGACCGGCGCCGTCAAGTACAAACCGTATGTGCTGCTGTCCGCAACCACAATGCGAAACGTCGTCACCCTCTCGATGTGCGTCAGGGGCAATGCAAAAGACCGTGCGGTAACGGAAGAGTTTTTCGATATAATGGAAAAAAACATAAAGACTCTCGCATCCGCGCACAGCTAAACGCAAAACAGAAATTTCCGTTGAATTTCGCCGTGATTTTTAGTTATAATTTAACCGCATGTATTACACTTGAAGCATATTAAACGAATAGGAACGCTGACGGGCGGCACGGGTTTAATCCCCGTCGGCTTATCCGAACGGGAGGAATAAATATGCGTTTGCTGCTGGCTGACGACGAGCACGAACTCGCCGACGCGCTTGCCGCGATTATCAAACACTCCAATTACTCCGTCGACGTCGTTTACAACGGCACCGATGCTCTGGATTATATCCGCACCGGACTTTACGACGGGTGTATTCTCGATATCATGATGCCGGGGATGGACGGGATAACCGTTTTGAAAACAGCACGGAAAGAAGGCTTTACTCTGCCCGTGCTGCTGCTCACCGCGAAAAGCGGCACCGATGACAAGGTCGAGGGACTCGATTCCGGCGCAAACGACTATCTTACGAAGCCGTTCGCCGCGAAAGAGCTGCTTGCCCGTATAAGAGCGATGACGCGCAAAAACGATGAAGCCGCTCCCAATAATCCCGTCTTCGGAAACGTGACGCTCGACAAACTTACGTTCGAGATACGAAACGGTGAAAAAAGCATCAGACTTGCAAACAAAGAGTATCAGATGCTCGAAATGCTGTTCGCGAATCCCGGACACGTCATTTCCACGGAGCGGTTCATGGAAAAAATCTGGGGATACGATACCGAAACGGAACTCAACGTCGTGTGGGTATATATTTCGTATCTGCGCAAGAAGCTCGCAAAGATAGACGCGAATATCAAAATCACAGCCGTAAGAAATCTCGGATACACATTGGAGAAGGAATAAATGCTCAAAAAGCTGAGGATAAAATTTATCGGAGTCGCCGTAAGCTCCGTCTTCATCGTGCTCGTACTGTTGCTCGGCTGCATAAATATCGTCAATTACATGAATGTTATCGATTCCGCCGACCAGCGGCTTGACGTGCTCGAGGCTTACGGCGGAACTTTTCCGTATGACGACACGCTCCTCGGAACGCTGTTCCGCTACAAATTTTCCGCCGAAGCTCCGTTTGACAGCCGGTATTTCACCGTGACGATAAACGAAAAATCAAAAGTCGCGTCCGTCGATGTGGGGCACATCGCGTCCGTCGACACGAAGTCGGCGGCGCAGCTTGCGTATTCGCTCTATCAGTGCGGCGAAACGGAGGGCATGTCGACAGATTTCAGATACCGCGCTGTCGATACGGAGGACGGCAAACTGTATATTTTTCTCGATTGCGGCAGGGAATTGAGCACGTTTCGCAATTTCTACAGGGCGACGCTTGCCGCAAGCGCGGTCGGACTCACGCTCGTTTTCGTTTTCGTGTGCATTTTCTCGAAAGCCGCGATAAAACCGACGGCGCAGGCGTACGAAAAGCAGAAGCGTTTCATAACCGACGCGGGACATGAAATAAAAACGCCGCTTGCCATTATCGGCGCGGCGAATGAGGTTATAGAACTCGACAACGGCGAGAGCGAGTGGACGGACAGCATAAGGAATCAGATAAAGCGGCTGACGTCGCTCACGGAGAAACTCGTCATGCTCGCGAAAATGGACGAGGCGGGCGGCACGGTCGTCAAGGCGCAGTTTTCACTTTCGGACGCGGTAAACGAAACTGCGGAATCGTTCTCCGCGGTCGCCGCCGCAAAGGGCAAAACGCTCAACGTGAACGCAGAGCCGGATGTTAACTTCGTCGGTGACGAAAACGCGGTAAGACAGCTCGTAAGCCTGCTCACCGACAACGCGATGAAATATTCAAACGATAACGGAACGGTGAATGTCGGTCTGCGCAAAAACGGCAAGAAAACGGAGATAACGGTGTCCAATACCGTCGATTATATAAAGGTCGGCGACCACCGCGAATTTTTCGAACGCTTCTACCGCGCCGACGGTTCGCGCAGCGTGAAAACGGGCGGGCACGGTATCGGTCTTTCCGTCGCCGAAGCAATAGTAAACGCCCACAAGGGAAAAATAACCGCCGTCGCGCCCGATGAACACAACGTCCGGTTCACCGTGGTTTTTTGAGGTGCAGTCTTGCTGACCGGGGTCAAGACGAAAAGGGCGAAAGTGCCGAAAAGGGACGCCGACGGGCGGCGGGGTTTAACTCCCGTCAGCTTAAGACGGGGCGAATTCCGCTCACGCCGTCTCCCGTTTTTTTTCTCAGCCGGAGAAATGAACGCTAAAAAGCCGTAATTTTTTCGGCTTTTTTTCTTTTAACGGATAATTTTGTTAAAAATACGCAAGAAAATAGATTAAATGTTTAAAATAACTATTGACAAATACGATTTTTTTTTGTATCCTTTAATTGTTTATCACCACAATAAGGAATAGACTATGACCTCTCCTTCACATATCGATGTTACGGAACGTTTGACGGACGAAGAGCTCGTTTCCCGTGTGCGTGCGGGCGATGCGGCTTCGTCGGCGGAGCTTATAGGACGATTTTCGCCGTTTGTCCGTTCCGTGGCAAAACATTACTTCGGCACCTCGCTTGAAAACGATGACATCGTCCAGGAAGGCATGATTGCGCTGCTGTTCGCGGCGTACTCGTACTCCGACGACAAAAATACTTCTTTCAAAACATATTCTGCCGTTTGTATCTCAAACCGTCTTAACACGGTGGTGAAAGCGCAAAGTGCCGCCAAGCACATCCCGCTTAACACCTATGTTCCGATTGACGAAGTGGAGCTTTCCTCCGGAATCACCCCGGAGAGTATTTACATCGATACGGAGCGCACCGACGAGCTTGTTTCCGAAATAAACAGGACGTTGTCCGCGTTCGAAAAAAAAGTTCTCTCTTCTTTTCTGACAGGGAACAGTCACAGGGAAACGGCGGCAGAGCTGAACGTAACCGAAAAAGCTGTGGCAAATGCATTGCAGCGCGTCAGGGCAAAACTCCGCGCGGCGGGTAAAAAAACCGCTGCCGACTGACGGGCAAAAGTTTGAATCTTTACGGTGTACACCGTTTGGATAATACTCCTTACCGTGGAGACACGCAAAGGCAATAAATTTTAGCGAGGTATAACAATGTACGAAGACAAAACACTCACATGCAAAGAATGCGGCGAAGAGTTCGTGTTCACAGCCGGCGAACAGGAGTTCTATGCGGAAAAAGGCTTCACCAATGAGCCGCAGCGCTGCAAGGCTTGCCGCGACGCACGCAAGAACGCATCCAAAGGCGAAAGAGAATACTTCGAAACCACCTGCAGCCAGTGCGGCGGCGTGGCAAGAGTTCCTTTCAAACCCCGTGATGACAGAGCTGTTCTTTGCAGCGAATGCTTCGCAAAGTCAAAGGCATAATTTTTAACACAATTCTGTAATTTTTGACTGTATTAAAGGACTTGCCGAAAGACAGGTCCTTTGGTATATTTGCAGACACATAACAGTGTCCGAAACAGCGAAATAAATTATACGGCTCGTGAAAATGACATGCATGTTTCACGAACCGTGTTTTTTATATTATTGCAATTTGCAGCAAAACAGCAGCAAAAATGCTGCCGGACGTGCCGTGCGGGATTTTTCAGGTAATGTTATATATAAAATTCGATTTCGTCGTCGTTGCCGGTGCGGTCGTTGTACAAAAACGGGCGCGCTATCGTGTGAAGGCTTTCCGCGCCCTTTATAAAGCTCGACGCGGGGTGATGGACGGCGTTCAAGATTTTGTCAAGTTTTTTACACGTTCCCATGAGCGTTTTGTACTCTTTTGTGTCGGGTGTATACGGTGCGTTGCCGGATTGAATATGGCGCATTATTACGCACGCGCAGTCGTATACACGTTCTTTTTTGAGCGAATTTATCTCATCTTTGGTTAAACCATTGTACTTCTTGCTGAATTTGGCAAGTGAAGACATCTTGATTTTCTGTCCGACATCCGCAGCCGCCTTGATTGCAAGGCGGTGTTTTTTCAATTTGTCGGTGTTCAAAAAGCCTTCCGCATCTTGCAAAAATTTGTCCCAATTGATTTTTATAAGCGGCACGAGCTTTTCAAGCAGTCCGGTGAAATTCAGACCGTATATGTACTCGGTCGCGGACAGCGTCGTGTCGATGCCCTTGATTTTGTCGATGCCGATGCTCGTGACCGTGCACCTGCCCGTGTCGGCATCGAGTGTCACTTTTCGCATTTTTCCGTGCGCCGCACCGAGCGCGGTCGTGGCGATGTCGTAAAAATAACCGCCCTTGCCGTCCTCGTATTTTTGAATGTTCTGTATGTGAGTGTGCCCCGTAAACACGACATGCACACCCTCGTCGCACATCAGCTTTTTGAGCTTTTCGTAACCGCCGAACATCTCCGATTCCGCAGCAAGGCGGTAGACTTCCCACGGCGGGAGAACCGGATGGTGAACAGCAAGGATAATGCGTTCGCCGTTCGATTTTGCGCGTTTGATTTCGTTTGCGAGCCACTTGAATCCCTCGTCGAAAAGTCCGCAGTAGCTGCTCCCGTTGCCGTTATCGTTGAGTGCGATAAGCCGAACTCCCGCCTGCGGCGACAGACTGTACGAGCCGCTTTCGCTGTCGATGCTGTCCGCGTCAAACGGACCGTATTCGTCGTAATAGTGAAGAATTTCGGCGCGGCTGACGTGCTCCGTGCGGTAACACTCCGTTTCGCCGTACCCCACGGCGGAAAAATGATTTTCGTCGCCGTCAACACCGTAACCGCAGTAGTCGTGCGTCGCGGTCGTGACAAAAACGCGCTTGCCCGCGTCGGTCAGCTTTTTCAGGAGCGATTTCAACTCGTTGTGGCTGATTACTTCGCCGCAGTTGACAAGGTCGCCCGTTATGAGAACGTTCGGCGTTTCGCGGTCGGCGATTATTTTGTCAAAAAAAGTTTCCGTAATTTCGGGCGACGCCTTCAGTGCTATCTGGTCGCCGCGCTCGCGCCGCGTTATCGGCATGCCGTCAACCCATAATTTTTTCGATAGATAGTGAATATCCGTAACCACATACATTTTAAATAGCTCTGACATATTTTGTCCCCCGTTAAAAACTCTGACATTTTTTCTCACCCATTTTACCATATCTTACGGAAAAATGCAAACAAAAAAGCGCAGCGGAACATGTGCCCCGTTAATGCGCTTTTCCGTTTTGGTCAAGTTTTGACAGTTCTTTTTCTTATTCGAAAAGAACGCCGAGCTTGTCGTAGCATTTCTCGCATACGCGTTTGTCTTTGTATGACACAAGACGGTTGCTGCTGCCGCAGAAAATGCATGTGGGAGCGTACTTCTTCAGAATGATGCAATCGTTGTCGGTGAAAACTTCGACAGCGTCTTCCGTGGAAGTGAGGTCAAAGTGACGGCGTATTTCCATCGGAATAACGAAACGACCGTTATCATCAAATTTTCTTACAATTCCGGTAGCTTTCATAATGCAAATGTCCTTTCTTGTTGATTTGGTCTTAATATACCATTTTTTTCGAGTGTTGTCAATACCTTTTTTGATTTTTTTTGTTTTTTTTTATTTTTTTTGTCGATAAAACCATATTTAACCGCATTTCATGGTCTTTTCGCGTGCGTTTTGCATTCTTTTTCACTGTCCGGACAAACGAAATCCCCGCCGCAGCCAATGCGGCAGGGACAATATTTATCATTTTTGCAAAAACCCGCCTGCAGCGGACAAACCTGCGCCCTCTGCCATTAAAACACCGAAGCGCACAACACCCGACTGCCATACATCAAAACGTGCACAACACCTGCCCGCCATACATCAAAACGTGTACAACACCCGACTGCCATACATCAAAACGTGCACAACACCTGTCCGCCATACATCAAAACGTGCACAACACCTGTCCGCCATACATCAAAACGTGCACAACACC
>CAVKLD010000048.1:0-14390 GCA_963657065.1 bacterium | reverse complement strand
CGCACAGGATCGCCCGTGAGCTTGGCATCGAAGTCGTCCCCGTGGATTTCAAACGGCAGCGTGGAGCCTATAAGGTTCTGATGCGTAAGCTGACGGGAGTCGAACCCATGCCGCCCGTCAGCGTCCCTTTTCGGCACTTTTCGCCCTTTTCGTCTTGACTTGCGTCAGCAAGACTGCACCTCAAAAAACGAAAATTGCTCGAAAATTAACAGCTGTCGGGTGCAAAGCAGTTTTGCCTGAGCTGATTTTTGTTCAGGCAAGGCAAAGCCCGAAGCGAATACTTGACGTATTTGCGAGGGTTTTAACGCAGCATGGACGGAAATCAGCCTGTCAAAACCGACACGGGTTCAACTCCCGTCAGCTTACGGCAGCTGGTGGTACAACGCAAGCCATCTGCTGACGGTAGGTATGTTCTGGGCGACGTACGAAGATAAAATTCTTGAAATCCTGCAAAAATATTATTTCGTAATAACTCCCGTGACATGGATTGCTTTCGGTGCGTTCTTTGTCAAATTCACCAAAACGTCCGCACCGATTCCCGTGACGGTTTTGTCCCTGTTTGCGGCGATATTCTTTGTGCTGAGCGTGGTGCTGATTTCGCTGAAGTTTCGCATCGGCAACAAAGTTCTGAGTTTTCTCGGCAGCATTTCGCTTGAGATATACATTTCGCAGGGACTTATGATTACGACGCTGATTAACGGCAAAATCCGTATAGAGAATGAACTGCTGCAGTGTATAGCCGTTTCGGCTGCAACGATTCTCTTTTCGTACCTGCTGCACCTCGTCCTCGACGCCGTAATCGGAAAATACAAACTGCTGCTGAGCAAACGGAATATATAGCGGCAAGGAAAAAACCGTACAGCCTGCGGGTAATGCGCCCGCAAGCCGTACGGTCTTCTTTTTTGTGCGGCAGAATGTGTTATTCGCCTATCATTTCCAACGCATCGCCCACCGTGCGGATGTTCATCGCGTCCCTGTCCGATATCGTGATTCCGTATTCGTTTTCCAGACGTGCGGCAAGGTCGGCAAGCTGGAGAGAATCCATGCCCAGATCCGCTCTGAAATCGGTGTCGGCAGTAATTTCGGACGGGTTGATATCAACATATTCGGTCAGAATTTCTATGATTTTGCTATCCATGATTTTCGTCGCCTTTCGTTTTGTTTTCGTAATATATTTTTTCCGCATTACTGCGGACTATTTTCATTGTGGATGTTTTTTCGAATGCGCCGATTACCGTCACGACGTCGGAAATTCTCTCATACGGCGGCAGCGACGCATTCAGGCGCGCCGTTTCCGCGTTGACTTCTTCGCGCATTTCGCCGTATGTTTTCCCGTCGGGAATCGCATCGCCGATGCTCACAACCATCGCGAGGTGTTTTGTTTTGCGTGCGCCGACAGTGTTTTCAGCTGCAAAAACGACCGCTTCTTTTATTATGTCGGAATTGCCCGTAAAGTGGTTTTCGAGCTCTTCCGTATAAATGTTTTTGCCGTTGTCCGGAATGATAAGATTTTTTATCCGTCCGACAATATACAGTTCGCCGTGCTTCCCGATTCTGCCGCAGTCGCCCGTTTTGAACCACTCGCCGTCAAACGAACCGCCGTTTGCGGATTCGTCACGGTAGTACCCTGCGGAAACGTTTTTGCCGCGAACCGCTATTTCACCCGTTCCGTTTTTGTCGGGCGAATCTATCCGTATTTCGCAGCAGGGCAAACACACGCCGACGCTGTCGGGATTTTTCACGGCATTGCAATTCAGCGTGACTATCGGGGAAGTTTCCGTAAGTCCGTAGCCGACGTAGATGTCAAAGCCGATTGCGGCGAGAAACGACGTTTTTTCGCTGTTCACCGGTGCTCCGCCGACGGACACGGCGGGGAATTTGCCGCCGAAGCGTTTCTTTATATCGGCGAATACAATAGTGCGTATGTCGATGCCGAACCTCAGCAGAATGCGGCTGATTTTTACGGCGCGCTGCATTTTTTCGAGTTTGTTTTCCTCTTTCGCACGCGTGACAATGCCGGTGTAAAACGAATCGAGCAGCGCGGGAACGGCAGCCATCGCTTCGGGATGAAATTCCGCAAAATTTTTCTCAAAGCGGCGCAAGCTGTCATTTATGTAGAGCAGTGCGTTCATGTAAATCGCCGTCATATCGATGCAGCTCAACTCGTACACATGGTTCATCGGCAGCACCGCCATCGCAGTGCTTACGGGTTTGATTTTGTGCGCCAGCGCCGTAAAGTCGGCGCAAAAATTGCCGTGAGAAAGGGTGACGCCCTTGTTTGCGCCGGTAGTGCCGGACGTGAAAATTATTGCGGCGGTGTCGTCACTCGTCGGTTCTGCGCGGTCAAAGTCCGAAAAATCGGATACGGTTGTTTTTACCGTATCAATGCACAGACAGTCAATATTGCGCGGTTTTCCGCTTATGCAGACGGCAAGCCGCCCGCCGCCGCCGTCGACGAACATTTTCGCCGCGCCGGAATACGACGACGAAAAAAACATGACGCGGCAATCGGCATTTTCGGCAAGGTTCACTATTTTTTCATCCGGCAGTTCCCTGTCGATGGGCACGGCGACACAGCCGGACGCCGCAGCCGCAAAAAACGAAACAAGCCAGTTGTACGAATTTTCACCGACAACGGCGGCGTGTACATTCTCACCGAGCGACAAAAGCATCTGCCCCACCGTGCGGACATCGCTGTAAAAAACATCCGTGGTGTAGTACACCGTTTCACCTTTTATTTTTTCAGCAAACTGCCGTCTTCCGCCATAGAATTTTTTCATGCGGTCGAGAAGCCGCCGCAGCGTCCCGACATCCCCCGCGGCATACATTTTTTCTCTGCATGCCGCGAGCACGGCGGCATCCTTCTTTTCCTTTTTTTTCATAAAGCGTTTACCTGTCCGCGCACAGTTCCCTCACGGAAATATCGGGCGAAGCGATGCCGGCGGTTATGTATTTGACCGCATTTTCGTGCAGAGCGAAAACATCGGTATCGGAGATGAGATTTGTACGGTACATGTACACGATGTCAATACCGCCGTCCTGCGCAATGTAGGAGAAGGCATACATCGGCATAACGTACCTGCCGAGGTTGTAACCCTTAAATTCCGCTCCCTGCATATGCGTGTCAAGCGGCAGCCACGTAAACATCATGAACGACGGTCCCTGCGAGGCGGACAGACCGTAGAGGTCCTGCTGAATGCGGCGCGACGAAAGGTACGGGAAATCCTTGTGCCGGAACAGTTCGCTCCGCACCGCCGTACAATCTTTCAGCAGCTGCATAAACGTTGTGCCGCTCGTGTATTTTACACGCGTCATGAACGGCTGGGCAAGACAACCGCCCATGTTCCGCTCTTTTTTTGTGACGCGTCTGCCGCAGAGAACCATCATGAAAGTATCGTTTATATCGCCGTTGATGTGCGACGCATGCAGGCGGAATCCGCACTGAAGAAGCGTTTCGGGCGCAACGGCGTTCTCTTTGCAAAAATCGAGCATTTCGGCGGATTGCCGCGGTTCGATGCGGGCGCGGTAAAGGCGGCTGCCGTCATGTATCGGGTCATACGCGGACGGAATCGTCAGCGACGGATCGCTTTTTTTCACGCGCTGACTCCGCAGAAGCTGAGGTCCGTGAATGCCGCAGTAATACGGCATCCCGCCGCGCCTGTGGTATGCGCTTGCTGCCTCCGCGTCCGAAGCGAAGCGCGGACTTTTGAGATACGCAAGCTCCGTTTCGATATATTCCTCAAAACAGGCAAGCGGCGGCGGCATGGGAACGCCGTTTTTCAGCGAATCGTAAACGGCGAAAAGGTCGCGGTAAAAGACAGACACCGCGAGAGCATCCATCACCATGTGACATACATTTAAATATACGCCGCGCTTTTCACCGCATGAAAAGAAGCAGACTCTGAAAGTTTCGTCTTTCAGAAAGCGTACCGGAGTCGCGGCGTCGTTGTCGAAAAACGTGTCGCGCTCGTCCTCGCTGCGAAAATCAAAGCAGCGGACTCCGTCGAGTTTGAATTCGGGAAGAAAGTACTGTTTAATATCGCCGCCGTCTTTTACAAAGCGAAGCCGCAGACAGTCGTTGCGCTCTATTTCAATGTTCAACGCCCGTGCAAGCAGCTTGAAATCAAGCTCCCCGCGCACCGCAAACGACGACGGAATCTGTATCACCTGCTTGTGCAGACTGTACTTTATCATGAAATACATCGTCTGCTGCGACGGCGTGAGCGGATACTTTTTTAGCTGCCCGTCATAAGAAAATGTGTTTTTCACGTTATGCTCCTCCTTTTTTGTGCACCACACACATTTTATCCGAAAAGTATTAAAAGGTTATTAAACAGCCTGCACATATCGGTGAATAAATTAAAACTTTATTTTGACTTTTTTATGTATATTCTATGAATAGACGTATACTTATTGTCTGTTTTGCGAAAATTAGCGGCATAATGCATTTTGTTTGCGTGCCGCCGCGTTTCGTTTGCGTGCCGCCGCGTTTCGTTTGCGTGCCGCCGCGCCGCTTTCCCGTGAACGGAAATTTTGATTTTAATATTGACAACATGATGTTTCAGTGGTATAATTCTAAGAAATACACACCGAAAGGAACAAACGACAGTGGATACCGCCGACGGCGACAGTACATCACCCGTCCCTTTGTATAACTTAACAACACTGATTTGAAGCATGACTCGCGGTCAAAAAACCGCAGGGTTATGCTTTTTGTGATTAAACGGAGGTTTTTTATAATCATGACAGACATTTTACCGCAACTGATACTTCAGGTTATCCTTATCGCACTCAATGCGATATTTGCAGCCGCGGAAATAGCAATTATCTCAATGAACGACGCAAAACTTGAAGCAATGGCAAAGAAAGGCGACAAACGCGCCAAACGTCTTTTTAAGATTACGAGCACGCCCGCACGTTTCCTCTCCACCATTCAGGTCGCGATAACACTGGCGGGATTCCTCGGTTCGGCATTTGCCGCCGACAACTTTTCCGAGCCGCTCGTCAATCTGATAATGTCGCTCGGAGTCAGCGAATCCCGACGCGGAATCATAAGTTCCGTATCGGTTATTCTCATCACGTTCATACTGTCGTTTTTCACGATAGTTTTCGGCGAGCTTGTTCCGAAACGTATCGCGATGAAAAAGACGGAGAGTCTTGCGCTCGGCGTTTCCGGACTTATCGCCTTCATCTCAAAGCTGTTCGCACCCGTGGTATGGCTTCTCAGCGTTTCCACGAACGGCGTGCTGCGGCTGTGCCGCATCGACCCCAACGAAGAGGACGACACCGCATCCGAAGAGGAAATCAGAATGATGATAGACGTAGGCAGCGAAAAAGGCACGATAGGCAAGCAGGAGAAAGAATTGCTGCAAAACGTGTTTGAATTCGACAACACTGTCGTTTCCGAAATCGCGACTCACCGCACGCAGGTTGACATTTTGAGCATGGACGACACAGTCGAAGAGTGGGAAGAAGTAATCCACAAGAGCCGCCACACGTTTTACCCCGTCTGCGGCGACACAGTCGACACCATTATCGGCGTGCTCAACGCAAAGGACTACTTCCGTCTTAAAAACAAATCCAAAGACAACGTCCTGAATCAGGCGGTCAAAAAGGCGTATCTCGTGCCGGACACCGTCCGCGTTGACGTTCTGTTCAAGAATATGAAGACGAAAAGCCAGCAGTTTGCCGTTGTGGTCGATGAGTACGGCGGCATGGAGGGTGTTGTAACGTTTACCGATATTCTCGAATGCCTCGTGGGCGAATTTGATGAAGACACGCTTGCGGAAAACGGCGGCGAACCCGATATCAAGCAGCTTGACGTCAATACATGGCAGATATGGGGCACGGCTCTTATTGAAGACGTGGAAGAAACGCTCGACATCCACCTCGGATGCGAGGACTGCGAAACGTTCGGCGGCTACGTTCTGAGTATTTTGGGCGCGGTTCCCGCCGACGGCGCGACTCCGTCGTTCGAAACCGAGCAGCTGTCCGTTAAGGTCGAATCGGTTCGGTTCCACCGCATAGAAAAGACAATTGTCTGCAAGCTGCAAACGGAAAAAGAGGACGACGACGGCGACAACGACGGCGACGAAAAATCACCGCTTCACGGCAAGTTCTTCCGCGGCGACAAAGACAGGGAAAAGGACGAAAACGACGGCTGATTTCGGAAAATCGAAGAATGGACGCAAGCAATCTCTTGTACACTGCCCCCTCGGGTGAAAACGACCTGCGGGAAATAATAAAAATGACACGGACGGCTCGTGAAGGCTGCGAGCCGTTCGTGCACTGCGCACTTGACGGCGAAAAAGCCGCCGAGCGTTTTTTTATCGGAAAAAATCCCGACGGCAAAACCGAAAAACTGATATTCGCGTACGGCGGCACGGCGTATGTTTTCGGCGGGCAATCCGCAGAAATCCGCACACAATGCAGCGTCGACTTATTCGGCAGCGTCAGCGGAAACACACCTGCGGTTGCGGAATTTGGCGGTAAGTTCCCTGCCCGACACGTACAGGCAACAGCGCAGACGGCGGCGCGTCTCTCCGAAACACAGATTTTACAATCGTTTCTTCTCATGACCGACGGCAAAATGACTGTCGGCGACGAAATGCGCTACGTCCAGCGCGTTCGGACTTCAAGACGCGGACACGGCTCTGTCCTCGGGGTCTTCGACGACAACGGAATGCTCGCGGCGACATCGTCGATTATTGCCGAAAACGAAAAATACGCGCTCATCGGCGATGTCTTCACCCGTCCCGACGCGCGAAGGCGGGGACTTGCCGCAATGCTCTGCCTTGAATGCTGCCGTGAGGCTCTCGGAAAAGGAAAAATCCCGTGGCTGATGTGCACGCCGGCAATGCTGCCGTATTACGAAAAAATCGGATTCCGCGAAATCCGACCCCTGCCGCTTGCGGGCTTACTCGGATAAGACATTGAAAACGGCTGCAAAACTTCACATTTCGATGCGATAAATATCAAAATTTCCACGGCATGGCGGTTTTATGACTGCTGTGCCGTTTTTATTATGCGCGTGCGGCGTAATATAACCGCACGGCGATTGCCCGCCTTTATCGGTACGCTGCAGCAACACGGCGTATCGATACACATCGTCGGTGCGCTTCGTCGGTGCGCTTCGTCGGCACTGTGCATTCGCTTTTTAGCACTCGCATGTAAAGAGTGCTAATATTTACAATTTGTTCACCGAAAAAACACAAGAATGCAACAACACGGTGGTATCTTTATAATTGCAAACAGAAAGAAAGGTTTGCGAAAGAAGTTTTCAAAACCCGCCTGCCGCGTGAATAATAAACGCGGCGGCAGACAAAATTAAAAAATATCACATCAAACGGAGGAATTTATTATGTTTGAAATTTTACCCATGAACCACAACAAAAATCACTGCAACACTTACAATCCTTTTATTTCGACGGATGATTTTGACAGGAGCCTTTTCGGAGCGCTCAGTCCGTTCTTCGGTTCTTCGGCAACCGAACTTTTCAGCACCGATATCCGCAAGGACGGCGACAACTTCGTTATGGAAACCGATTTGCCGGGCTTTGGCAAGGACGACATCTCGATAGACATCGACGGCGATTATCTTACCGTTAAAGCTGTCCGTCATTCGCTCCACGAGGACAAGGAACAGAAAAAGAACTTCGTCCGCTGCGAACGTTCCTACGGCGCGTATCAGCGTTCGTTCGACATCTCGGGCATCGACTCCGAGCACATCACCGCGAAATTCGACAACGGTGTTCTCACACTCACGCTTCCCTCAAAGAAGCCGCTTGAACCGTCAACAAGAAAGCTGACGATTGAATAATCACAAAGCTGCGGCTGACGCCCGATTCGCCGACGCCGCCTGAACCACACAAAAAAACCGGCGATTGAATAATTACCGAAACTGCGGCTGACGCCCGATTTGCCGATGCCGCAACTGCCCGCGACACATCAAAATGCCACGGGCATTTTTCAAAAAAGCAGGTGAATATATTTATGAACACTCAAAATTACACGCAAAAAAGCATAGATGCGATAAATTCCGCACAAAACACAGCGCGGAACAATAACAATCAGCAGCTCACGCAGGAGCACATGGCACTCGCGCTGCTCGAGCAGGACTCGGGGCTTATTTCAACGATTATAAACAAGACAGGCGCGAACGCGACCGCCCTCACCGGAATGTTCCGCACGGCGGTAAACTCCCTGCCCGTCGTTTCGGGCGATACGGAGAGTTTGTATATGTCGGAGGAGCTTGCAAACGCGCTGGCGTACGCCGAAAAGGCAGCCGCCGACATGAAAGATCAGTATATTTCGGTCGAGCACATAATGCTCGGTATTATAAAAAAGCCGTCGAAGACGGTTAAGCAGATACTCGCGACCGCCGGAATCGACGAAAAGAGTTTTCGCGATGCGCTTAAAAGCATCAGAGGTTCGGCGAACGCAAACACGGACGACCCGGAATCAACATACGACGTGCTTAAAAAGTACGGGCGCGACCTTACAGAAATGGCGCGGATGCGCAAACTCGACCCCGTCATCGGCAGGGACGACGAGATAAGGAGCGTCATTCAGATACTGTCGCGTAAGACAAAAAACAATCCGTGTCTTATCGGCGAACCCGGCGTAGGCAAGACGGCAGTCGCCGAGGGACTCGCACTGCGTATCGTCAAGGGCGACGTTCCCGACAATCTGAAAGACAAAACGGTATTTTCGCTCGACATGGGTTCGCTTGTGGCGGGCGCAAAGTACAGAGGTGAATTCGAGGAGCGTCTGAAAGCCGTTCTCGGCGAAGTCCAAAAATCCGAAGGCGCGATTATCCTGTTTATAGACGAACTGCATCTGATAGTCGGCGCAGGCAAAACCGACGGCGCAATGGACGCGGGCAACATATTAAAACCCATGCTTGCAAGAGGCGAACTCCACTGCATCGGCGCGACAACGCTTAACGAATACAGACAGTACATCGAAAAAGACGCCGCGCTCGCAAGACGTTTTCAGTCCGTCATGATAGACGAGCCGAGCGTCGCGGACACGATAACAATCCTGAGAGGTCTTAAAGAGAGATACGAAGTTTACCACGGAGTTAAAATTCAGGACAGCGCGTTCATCGCCGCCGCCACACTCTCGCACAGATACATCACCGACCGTTTTCTTCCCGACAAGGCGATTGACCTCGTCGACGAAGCATGCGCACTCATAAAGACGGAAATGAACTCCCAGCCGACGGAACTTGACGAAAAATCCCACAAAATCATGCAGCTTGAAATCGAGGAGCAGGCACTGAACAAGGAAACGGATCGCTTGAGCCTTGAGCACCTCGACGAGATAAGGAAAGAACTTACCGAACTGCGCGGCGAATACGCCGAAATGAAAGCGGTTTGGGAGAAAGAAAAAGAGGGCATCGGCAAAACGAGCCGCCTGAGAGAGGAACTCGACCGCCTGACCGCCGAAATGGAAAAGGCGGAGAGTGTCTACGATTTACAGAAGGCGGCGGAGCTCAAGTACGGCAGGATTCCCGAAGTCAGAAAGCAGCTCGCCGAAGCCGAAGCGGGTGACAAAGGCGGCAACAGATTTTTGAGAAGCTGCGTAACCGAAGAAGAAATAGCGCGTATAGTTTCACGCAGAACGGGTATCCCCGTTTCAAAACTCGCCGAAAGCGAAAGGAGCAAGCTGCTCGGACTCGGCGACATTCTGCACAAACGCGTCATCGGTCAGGACGAAGCCGTCAAAAAAGTATGCGACGCCATTCTCCGCTCCCGTGCCGGCATCGCCGACCCCGACCGCCCTATAGGATCGTTTCTTTTCATGGGTCCGACGGGCGTCGGCAAGACGGAACTTGCGAAGGCTCTCGCCGAAGCGTTGTTTGACAACGAACGCGCCATGGTGCGAATCGACATGAGCGAATACATGGAAAAATACTCCGTGTCACGTCTTATCGGCGCACCGCCCGGATATGTCGGATATGACGAAGGCGGTCAGCTCACCGAAGCCGTACGCAGAAAACCGTACTCGGTCGTGCTGTTCGACGAGATAGAAAAGGCGCATCCCGATGTTTTCAACATCCTGCTGCAGGTTCTCGACGACGGCAGAATTACCGATTCGCAGGGCAGAACCGTAGATTTTAAAAATACCATCATAATTTTAACTTCCAATTTAGGAAGCGACTATATACTTGAAGGCATAAAGGACGACGGAACGATAAGCGACGACGCTCTCGGAAAAGTGCGGGAAACGCTTCGCCGTTCTTTCAGACCCGAATTTCTCAACAGGCTCGACGAGACGGTCATATTCAAACCGCTTACACGCGGGAACGTGAATTCCATCACGAAGCTCGTAATCGCGGACATCAACAGACGTCTTAATGAGCACAGACTGACGCTCGAGGTGAGCGACAGTGCGATAACCTATTTTGCGGACAGAGGTTTCGACCCGATGTACGGCGCAAGACCGCTTAAGAGATTCATTCAAAACTCTCTCGAAACGGCGGCGGCAAAGCTCATCATCGCCGAAAACCCCGCGCCCGGCTCGACAATCAAAGTCACCGAAAATGACGGCGAGCTTCACTTTGACATAATCGCGCCGGCGGAAGAATAAAATAAACGGGAATACGGACTTCATCGGCTCGGAAATCTCCGGGCGGCGAAGCCGGACGCATCCCGCAACACGCAAAAAAATAGGTAAAATAATAAGTCAGCTGCGGGCAGGGATGTGACAGGATCTCCCGCAGCTGATTTTTTGTCGTTTTTTCGAACGCGGAACAAACGCCGGCGTTCGCGGCTCTTATTCGAGAACGGCTTCAACTTCGCCGATATACATCCGGTGATAGTCGCCGCAGGCATAATTTTCCGCTTCGAATTTATGTTCGATGAACCATTCGGGCGTCATGTCGGCGGCTGCTATTTTGCGGCAAATAAACACCTTTTGCGCCTCGGCGGTGTACGGCACGCCGTCGTAAAACGCGGGAGTGAGTCCCGACTCGGCGTATTTGTCCGTATCGCGTCCGCTTTTCGAGCCGAAAACAGCCATTTTCTTATGGAATCCCTCAGGCATCAGGCTCAGCGAGAACCTGCCGCACGTTTCGGTAAATTCGTAGGTGTATCTCTGAGGACGGACAAAAACAAACACGCACGGCGCGCTCCAAAGCACTCCCGCCGCGCCCCAGCTGACTGTCATCGAGTTGAATTTATCCTCATTTCCTGCGCTGAGTATTCCCCAGTTCTCGCCTATTTCCTTAAACGGAGCAAGATTAGCTCCGAGCGTTTCGATTTTTTTAAGCGACATAAAAATCCTCCCTTTCGGCTGAATACATTTTATCAAATCCGCACCCGCGTCAATAAACGCCGTGCGCACTCTCTAATATATATTACCGCAAAAAAGAGGAAATAGCAATTTTATTTTTTGTCATTTACCGTGCACCCTCAATTTCTTCTGATTTTTGCGAGAAGCGATTCAAGCTCCGCAACGCTCTTTTTTATGTCTTCCAGTATTATCTCCGCAGCTAAAATCGAATCGCAATTTACCTTTTCCACACCGAGAAGGTAATCCGTCGACACGCCGAAAAATTCCGCCAGCCTGATTATGGCAAATGAATCGGGATTCGTCCTGCCGGTTTCATAATTCGATATGGTCTTCTGGTCGATTCCGGTGGCGGCGAGTGATTTTTTATTTATGCCTTTTCGGCGGGGGCTGCGGGAAATGATATCATTTCAATCCGAGATACCCCGCGACCGCCGTCATTATCAGCGTGCACACCGCCTGCAAAACCATTGTAACCGCGGCGGCGTTAAAGCGGCTTTTTTTGTCGAGCGACGCTTTTATGTATTCAAGGTCCTGCTTTATGAGGGCAAAGCCGACATCCTTTTTATTTATCTGCTTTTCGTGGCGCGCTACCTGTTTTTTCATTACGAATATATTTTTTACGACAAAAAAACGGGGGTGAGCCGAAGTGCACCCCGCGTTCCGGTTTTTTTTCGTTTTGTGATTGTTTGTTACAGCTTCATTGCGACTTCGTAAGCGCGCCAGATGACGCTCTTGAGGTTGCCGACGGAAAGGCAATCGCCGACGAGTTCGACATTTTTGTTCTTATCGTTATCGGCAATCGGCGCGGGGATATATCCTGCGGAAGAAATGACGGAATCGCATGCAATCTCGACCGTTCCGCCCTTTTTATCGGTGCAGACAACCGAGCCGTCTTTGACTTCTTTAAGTGTAGTTTCGAGGTAAACGGGAACTTTTTTCCATGCGAACCACTCGCGAAGATACGAACTGTTTGCAAGACAAACGCCTTTTTGAGCAATAAGGTCGTCTTTCATCTCGACGATGCTTACCTTCTTGCCGTGGAGCGCAAGCTCATACGCGATTTCACATCCTGTAAGACCGCCGCCTATGACGGCAACGCTGTCGCCGACTTCCTTTCCGAGCAGGAAATCGCATGCTTCAATCATTTTTTCGTGTCCGGGAATTTTTTTGAGCACTCGCGCCGTCGCGCCCGTAGCGACGACAACCGGATCGCTGCCGAACTGCGCAACATCTTTTATTTCGGTATTGAAATGTATCTCTACGTTGAGTTTTTTCATCTCGCGCTTGTACCATTCGAGCAGGTCGCGGAGTTTGCCTTTGTAGCTTTCCGCAGACGCGGCGATAAACGTACCGCCGAGCACGCCGGACTTTTCGTAAATTACGGGTTTGTGGCCGCGCAGAGCGGCAACACGCGCCGTTTCCATGCCGCCGATGCCGCCGCCGATAATGCGCACGGTTTTCGGTGAATCTGTCTTTTTTATATAATGTTTGTTCCACTGCATCATTTCGGCGTTAACCGCGCAGCGGGCAAGATGAAGCGAATCGCTGAGCTCCTGGTCGTTGGGCACGCCCTTGTAATGGCACATATTGAAACAGCCGTTGTGGCAGAGTATGCACGGACGGATATCGTCCTCTTTACCGTTCATGACTTTCGTAAACCATTCGGGGTCGGCAAGGAAATTCCGCGCAAAGCCCGCGCCGTCGATTTTGCCCTCGGCGATTGATTTCGCTGCGGCGTCGAGCGTAAGACGGCCGGCGCAGACAACGGGAATGTCCACGAATTTTTTAATATGCTCCACGTCTTCGAGATTGCAATTTTCGGGCATGTATATCGGCGGATGCGCCCAGTACCACGCGTCATAAGTGCCGTTGTCGCAGTTGAGCATGTCGTAACCGGCGTCCTGAAGGAACTTTGCGGCGATTTCACTCTCCGCCATATCCCTGCCGACTTCGGTATATTCCTCGCCGGGCAGAGCACCCTGACGGAATCCTTTCGTTTTTGACAAAACGGAATATCTCAGCGAAACGGGAAAATCCTTTCCGCATTCCCTTTTTATCGCCTTTACTATTTCCGCCGCGAAGCGGTATCTGTTCTCAAGGCTGCCGCCGTATTCGTCGGTGCGCTTGTTTACGTATTTGAGGGCGAACTGGTCGAGCAGATAACCCTCGTGAACGGCATGCACTTCGACACCGTCAACTCCCGCTTCTTTGAGAAGGCGTGCGGATTCGGCGAATGAATCTATGAATTTCTGAATTTCCGCTTTCGTCAGCTCTCGCGACGGAATCTTGTCCGACCATCTGTTGGGCGACGGACTTGCAGAAGCCGTTATCATGTCGAAATCCATGACAGGTTTTGACAAAACGCGAAGAACACTGTTCGTGTGAAGTTTTTCCATCATTTCCGACACGGTGAAGCTCCGTCCGAAGCCCGCAGTAAGCTGCACGAACAGTTTTGCGCCGGTTTTGTGAAATTCCGGCATCCATTTGCCGAGCTCTCTGAACATGCTCTTCTTTTTGTGAAGCCACTGACCGAGCATGGGGTTATAAACCGGCTGACAGCCGGGAAGTATGAGTCCGACATTATTTTCGGCGATTTCCATTATGAACCGCGCACCGTCTTTGTCGAAGTGATTGACTTCCATCCAGCCGAACAGGTCGGTGCCGCCCATGGACGTAAGAACGATTCTGTTTTTAATCTCACAGTTTCCGATTTTCCACGGAGTCAATAAAGGTTCATATGCCTTGTTCATTTTTGCTTACTCCTTTTTTTCCGCGAAGCGGTATTTACAGGTATAGTATAGCAGAAACGGCGGTGCTTTGTCACTACAAAAAAGCAAAATTATAAAAGTTTAACTTCTTTTGTCCGATTACGGGTTTGACAACGCACGGCAGCAATGATATACTGGTAAGCTGACGGGCGACGGGGTTTAACGTCAGCTTATCGAAAATTTTCGGAAAGAAGGCGGTTGAAAATGCCATCCGACAAGAACAAGACCATTGACATCCCGCTTTCGGAATGCGCCGAATATGCGGAAAGGTGCGCGTGTCCGAGCGGCGATATTTCGCTCGGCGAATGCACGGACAGGATATAC
>CAVKLD010000047.1:0-14533 GCA_963657065.1 bacterium | reverse complement strand
CATAGGGTTCTGAGGTCTTTACTCTTTACAAACTGTCAAAGTCGGGATTATACACGCAAAACGGCGGTTGTCAAGAGTTTTTTTTTGAAATTTTGAAAAAATTATATCCGCATTCGTTTCGCCTCGTATTCGCTTCGCGCCCGTACACGTTTCGCTTCTTCGCGCAGCGTGTCACTCCGCCGCAAATGCCGCACGCGCCGACTTTTTTCGGTACGGCGCGGTCGAGGTTTGTGTATGATTTTTATTTGCCGAGCGATTCTATGAGTTTATAAAATTCGCCTATCTGGTAAGAGCCTTGATGTTTGCCGGCGGAGAGCGTTTCATCCGCGATTCCGTCGCCGATGATATGTCCCATGAAAGCAAAGTTATCATCGGTAAGCACGTAACCCGTCGCATCGTTTGCAAGGCTGACGCAGTAAATATCAACACCCTCTATGGCGTTGTGTGGCGAATCGTACTGCCACTCGGTTCCGTCCCACGTTGTGTCGCCGATTATTTCATGCCCCCAGAAAGCTTCGGGATAAAATTCGCCGGGGAACATGGCGAATCCTACGCGCCTGCCGAATTCGAGATAACCCGTTTCGCTCGGAATGCACTTCTTGAGGCCGTCATAACATACTTGCTGGTTCACGAGGTTTATTTTGCATGCGAGAAGAAGAATGCTGTTTGTGGGATAAAGCCATATTGTGGCGTGCTTTTCGTTGAGTATCGGTTCAAGTTCTTCGGAATAATCCGCTGCAAGGACGAGTTCGCCGAATTTTTCGCCGTACGCCTTTGCGTCCACACCCATTATTTCATGTTCGCTCATGCCCGTTGTGTCCGTTACAATGCCGTTTCTCGAAAGCTGACCGAGTGCGCCCTGGAAAAATACGAGGTGCGCTCCGTTGTCGTGCTCCGCTATGTATTTATCAAGGAAATATATATAGTCGGATGATACAAGGCCGTTGCTCGCGGAAAATGAAGTCGGATGGCACGAAAAATCGGTAATATAGGTTGAAGCTTCTCCGGACTTGGGGATAAACTTCATGCTTGCCACTTTGGGGATGTCCTCTTTTGCAATAAGCTCACGCTTATCGTGCACATAATCCGATACGTCTACTTCGCTGAAGTAGAGTCTGCCGGGTTCCATTGCATTTACCGCGTCTTTTGCGGCAAGTACGGACTGCTCCGTGAAGAATTTTTTGAAAGCGTTTGCGTTGTCGAGTCTGTCTTCCTTTTCGACATTAAAGAGATTTACATACGCCGCCGTGAAGAGTTTGTAGAAAAACTCCGTGCTCACGCCTTGCGTATCGAGTGCGCTGTGCGAGTGGGTTGACATGATGTTGATGCCCGAAATCTTGACATCCGTGCCCTCAAATGCTTCGAGAATGCCCTCGCGTATCGTCTGCACGTCGGTGGAGTTCACTCCGAGCGCGTCTATCGCGCCGATAAGCGTAATCCCTTCGCCCGAACCGTCATCGACGGCGGCAATGCGTATGCGCATGTCATCGTAAACGCCCTGCGCCTTTCTGTTCGTAAGATCGCGTCCAAGGTAGTATTTTCCCGCTTCGAAGTCATCGGGGATAAGCGTGCGGCTTGCATAGCCAAGACTCCACTCGTTGCCCTCTTTTGCTTCGGTCGCATACGTTTCTCTGCCCTTGAGAATCAGGGAATCGTCATAATCAGACTTGTCTATCCATGACTTCGGAGCGGGAATTATCGCCGAAATCATTTTTACGAGTCCCTCTACCACTTTGTTGAGCGAATTGTAAAACACCTTCGCCGTGTTCGATTTGAAGTCATCCGCCGAATTTACGTCGGTCAGACCGCTGAATATCGATTCTCCGTTTTCAACGGACGGTCCCGTTACGGTGCCGCCGCCGCACGAAGCCGCCGATGCCGCAGGCGAAAGCGCGGCGAAGCACATGACAAGACAGAGAATAAGGGCGGTTGCCTTTCTTTTGCGGGATGTCATACTGTTACCTCCAAATATAACTCATTTAAAAATAGTCCACTGAAATTATACCAAAACAAGCGTGATAAATCAACATTTTTCATCGGTCGAAATGACGAATTGAACGTGTGCCGTTTTGGCACATTGCACAAAAAAAACTTTTTACGGGTTTTTCACTGTTTTTTTACGACGGATGTGGTAAAATTGTCGCTGTCGGCGTGTACGGCTTTTTCCGTGACACCCGTAAAAAATCAAATGCGAGGTTTTCTCAATGAAGCAAGGTTCAAGCGGCGTTCTCCCCGTTGTCCGCAAGTGGTATAAAGTTGATAATGCCGCAAATATGTATTGTTTTGCGCGTGACAAAGGGTTTTCACGCACATTTCGCAACTCCGTTCTTCTGCGCGACGAAATCGACGTTTCCGTCATGCAGACGGCACTGGAAAAAACGATGAAACGGTTTCCGTCGATGAGCACCGTGCTCCGCTCGGGTGTGTTTTGGCCGTATCTCGAACGCACCGACGTTGTGCCCGAAATAAGCGAGGAACTGTGTTTCCCCGGACGCTATATTTTTCACAACGGCGAAAATTCGCCGTGCAGCAGGGTGAGTGTTTACAAAAATCGTCTTTCGGTGGAAATGTTTCATGGTATCGGGGACGGTTCGGGGTCAATTGCATTCATTCGCACTCTTATTACGACATATTTTGAGCTTAAAGGCGTAAAAATAAGCGATTACGGCGACATAAAAAACACTGCCGACGAACCGACAGCCGCCGAAATTGAGGATAGCAACGCACGTTACGCCGAACCTGTCAAAAAAGCGAAAAAAACGAAGAATCCGCCGCTTTACATAGGCGAAAACAATCAGATAAAAGATTTTACACGCTTTGTTTTCGGTCGTTTTCCCGTCGAAGACGTGAAGACTGTCGCCAAAAAGTATGGTTTGACCATTACCGAGTATCTTTGCACTGCGATGATACTGATGTATATAAAGTGTTCGCCCGAACCGATTACGCTCCCGATAAAAATATCTGTTCCGGTGGATTTAAGGCGGCGTTTCCCGTCCGATTCGGTCAGAAATTTTGTGTTTATGACGGATGTGACGTTCAACCCGAACGGCAGAACGGATGTTGCTTTTGATGAAATCGCTGATGCCGTGCGCGGCATGGCTGCAATCGGTTCGACTCCCGAAAAACTCCGCGGCGCGGTGAGTACAAACGTCGCTGCGGAACGTAACCCGATAACATCGGCAGTGCCGTATCCTATAAAAAAAGTTGTTATGCGAAAGAGCTACTGCGACATGCAATATTCCTACACAACCATTTTGTCAAACCTCGGCGAAATTAAATTTCCGCCGGAAATTGTGCCGTTGGTGCTTGAAGCCGATTGCTGTCTTAATAAAACCCCGTTTTTGCACTTCGGTTGTGCTGCCGTTTCACTCAACGGAATTTTCAATCTGACTTTTACAAGCGCAAACATGAACACTGAGCGTGAAAAATTCTTTTTCCGTCTGCTTTCGTCGCACGGCATACGCGTCCGCGTCGATACCACCGCAGGCATAGATTAAAGGAGGACAGTAAAAAATGAGATGCAGAGAATGCAATATTGATGTCGCCGACAGTATAACGCGCTGCCCGCTGTGCGGTGCGGAAGTTTTTGACGATAAACCTGTACTCGGTGAGCTCGGCAACATACCTTATCCGACAAGCTGTCTGCCGTACCCGACGGAAAAGCGCGTTTTTACGCCGTTTACCGCCGCCAAATACTGCGCATGCGCCGCCGCTGCCGCCGGCACGGTTCTCAATGCAGCGGGACGTGCCGCAAAAAATGAAAAACTGATTTCTGCGGCTGCCGCGCTGGCTGCCGCATCGGGCGCGGTGTCGCTGTTTTCGTGCCTTACCGAAAAGGGCGAACTCATGAAAGGCTCTATGCCGCTTCTCGTCAGCACCGCCGCAGTCGTTTCGTGCGCTCTTCCGCACGGAAAGAAACGCACCGTAAACCGAGTTGCCGGCGCAGCGGCCGGCGCGTCGGTTGTCATGAATGCCGTTGCGTTTCTCTCCGACCCCGACGGTATGAAAGAGCAGTATAAAGCCGCGTTTCGTATCTTTGGCGAACAAAAATAAGCCGACTGTACGATTTCGGGAAAAATTTCCTTGAAAAATTTCGATTGCACTGCACAAAATAACGACTGTACGGCGCAGGATAACGACTGTACGGCGCAGGAACTTTCGTTTTTTTTGCGAGAATGCAAAACTGCATTTTACAGTTATTACCGGGCATAAGTTGTCGACTGCCGTACAAAATAACGGGTGTACGGCGGAAATGCAGATTATGTCGGACAGCGGAGAATGTGTACGAAGTACATCTTTTCGGTTTTTTCGATATTTACATTTTCGTTCGTACACACAGTGACGCAGGGTGAATTTGTAAAACTGCGATGGATTGGAGTGTAAAAGAAATGGCTAAAAAAGGTAATTCTAATCTTGTTCCCGAAGCGCGAGATGCTCTCGACAAGTTTAAGATGGAAGCCGCAGGCGAAGTCGGCGTAAATCTCAAACAGGGCTACAACGGCGATCTTACCTCACGTCAGGCGGGTTCCGTCGGCGGTCAGATGGTTAAAAAAATGATCAAGGCTTACGAAGACGGCATGAAGTAATCACGGCGCAGACGCAGGTGATTTTTGCGGCTCGGACGGAAAAATCCGTACTTTTACCGCCGTAAAAAAGCAGTCGTTTTTCCTTGACAAATAGGACAAATAGACGGGGGACGCTCTTCGTGTGCATTTGATTTGCATACGTCGGGCGTTTTCTGTTTTCAGCGCGTGTTTTTTTGCCGGATAACGCCAGGTGAGCGCGGCGGGCGGGTGCGCTCAGTGTAACGGGAAAGAAAGCGGATTTTTTTCATGTATCTACAGTAATCGGACTCATGTCGGAATACACAGGTGAAAAAAGAATTAAAAAAGTGTAAAAATTTCATTTATTCATAATTTATTCATACTTATTTTGTGAACTTTACACAATTAAACACATGACGATTTATACGATTTACATCTCGACTTTTCATACAAATTATGTTAATATTGTACCCACAACGATTACAGGGGGACAGAAATTATATGAAAGCATTTGAGAGCGTAGAAAAATTCAAACCTACGCTGCGCATGTACGCGAATTTCGCGGCGCGCACAATCAAAAAAATATGCGCCGAGATAGGTCCGCGTGAAACAGGCACAGAAGCCGAACTTAAGGCACAGGACTATATGGCTCAGCAGGTCGGTGATTCCGCTGACGAAGTGAAACGCGATGAATTCAAGCTGTCGCCGAGAGCATTTCTCGGATGGCTTCGTATTGCGGGCGTTTTGCTGATAATCACCGTGATTGCGGGTATTGTGAACGTGTTTACACCCGACGTGCTTTTTGCGCCGTATGTAGCGTATGTCGCAATAGCGATTACACTTGTTATGCTGGTTGGTGAGTTCTTGTTCTATCGCGAAACGATAGACGCATTCTTCCCCAAAGCGATATCACACAACACATACTGTATCCGCAAGGCGTCCGGAGAAACAAAACGGCGCATTGTTATCTGCGGACATTCCGACTCGTCCATCGAGTGGCGTTTTACTCACCTCGGCGGGAGAGGACTGCTCTACGCAGCTTTTGCTTATCCGATAATCGGACTTTTGTATACGATTTTCGCAACGGTGTTTACAACGGTTAAAGGCGACGTGCAGCCTGTTCTTTGCTGGATAGGAATCGCGTTTGTGCCCGGTTATGTCGGACTTATGCTTTTTATGAATTACAAAGTCAGGGTTGACGGTGCAAACGACAATCTCACCGGCTGCATGGCGGGCGCGGCGGTGCTCAAATTCCTCGGAGACAACGGCATCAGATTTGAAAATACCGAAGTTATCGCGATGTTCTCCGGCGGCGAAGAGGCGGGACTTCGCGGAGCAAAGGCGATGGCGAAGCAGCACCCGGAGTTTAAGGACTCCGGTGTCGAAACGGTCGTTTTGGCGTTTGACACGCTTAAAGATTATGACTATATGGCGATATATAATAAAGATATGTCGGGCATCACTTCCCACGACAAACGCGCATGCGCGCTGCTTGAGGCGGCGGGAAAACTCTCCGACGTCGAACTGCCTTACGCCGTGCTGTTCTGCGGCGCGTCGGACGCGGCTGCCGTTACTCAGGCGGGTATCCCCGCGGCGTGCTTCGCGGCTATGTATCCCGGACCGCCCCGCTACTATCACACACGTGACGACAAGGCGGATATACTTGAACTTAAAACCATCGAAAAGGGCATTGAAATTGCTCTGAACAGTGTATTTCTCTTTGATGAAAAGGGACTTCGCGAAAAGTATGACACTGACAATGAGCCCGTCCGCGAAACGGTCGGCTTCGGTCTGTAAGCGGCTGTAACGGCTGTGAATTTATAAAAAATTCCGAGACTCGATTTTGTTCGAATCCCGGTTTTTTTCTTTGCCTGTATATTTTTTGCCTGCGGCAAAATTTCAGTTTGCATCCGACTGTTTTTTTTCGTCGTAATCGTCAAGAAAACTGTGTTTCACACCCGACTGCTTATAGGTGAGAACGGTGTCGATGTTTACATTTTCCATGCTTCGGAAAATACACATCTCGACGTCGGGATTCGTTTTTTTCAGTTCCCTTATCAGTTCTTTCGTTTCCATGCGTTTTGAACGGTTCTGCCCATTGTTGCAGGTGGTGCACGTATCGGTAAAACGGCACGCACACTGTATAAAGTGCAGGTTGTTAAAGTCGCGCCATGCTTTTATATCGTCTTCGCGGATAAGATACATCGGTCGTATAAGCTCCATGCCGGGGTAGTTCGTCGAATGCAGTTTCGGCATCATCGTTTGAATCTGTGCACCGTGAAGCATGCCCATGAGCGTTGTTTCTATCACGTCGTCAAAGTGATGTCCGAGAGCAATTTTGTTGCAGTCGAGCTGCTTTGCAAAGGTGTAGAGCCAGCCGCGCCGCATTCTGGCGCACAGGTAGCACGGCGACTTCTCGACGTTGTATACCGACGCGAAAATGTCAGTTTCAAAAATCTCAATCGGTACTCCGAGCATTCGTGCGTTTTCCTCGATTATTTTGCGGTTTTCCTCGTTGTATCCGGGGTCCATCACAAGATATTTTACATCGAAATCAACTTCGCTGTGGCGTTTCAATTCCTGAAACAGCTTTGCCATCAACATGGAATCCTTACCGCCGGATATACATACCGCCACTTTGTCGCCCTCGTTCACGAGTTTATAGAGTTTGAGAGCCTTCGTAAACGGTTTCATAAGTCTGTCGCGGAATTTTTTTCGTATGCTCTGCTCGACCTCGGCGCATTTTTGTTCACCGCTTTGGCGGTGCATTTCCACGCGCAGCCATGACGCGTAACCGCCCGTAAGACTGTAGGCTTCGTATCCCATATCGCAGAGGGCGTCGGCGACGTCTTCACTCAAGATTCCGCGTGCACAGTAGATTATTATCTTTTTGCTTTTATCCGACGGGGGAGAATCAATGAGCGAGTCCGCGTCCGTTTTAACGGAATCGGGCAATGCGCCGTATGAGCGTTCCGTTTCGCTTCTCATGTCGTACAGTAAGTATTCTCCCTGCGTCAGAGTGTTAAGTTCTTCGGGTGTTATGTTCATCTTTCGTGTCCTTGCTGTGTAAAATATGTTATTCGCAGTGTATCTCGAACGCTTTAAGCGTGTTTTCCATGAGCATCGTTACCGTCATCGGTCCCACGCCGCCCGGCACGGGCGTTATCGCGCCGCACTTCGGTGCAACGTTTTCAAAATCAACGTCGCCGCACAGCTTGCCGTTTTCATCGCGGTTTATTCCTACGTCTATCACCGTTGCGCCGTCTTTTATCATGTCGGCTGTTACAAATTTCGCCTTGCCGATTGCCGATATGACAATATCGGCGCGTTTTGTTTCCTCCGCAAGGTTTTCCGTGCGCGAGTGGCACACTGTGACGGTCGCGTTTTCACGGAGCAGGAGCAGCGCGGCAGGCTTGCCGACAATGTTGCTGCGCCCGATTATCACGCAGTGCTTACCCTCGACCGGAGTGCCGGCGCATTTCAGCAGTTTGACGATTCCTGCGGGCGTGCACGGCAAAAACGAATCCTTGCCCGACATCAGTCTGCCGAGCGACACCGCCGAAAATCCGTCAACGTCCTTTTCGGGCGATATCGCATCCGTTATTCTGTTTTCATTTATGTGCTTCGGCAGCGGCAGCTGACACAGAATGCCGTCGACGCCGCTGTCGGCGTTCAGTTCGGAAATTATTCCGAGCAGTTCATTTTCCGAAGTGTTTTCGGGCAGTTCGTATTTGCGCGAATCGATATGACATACGGCGCATGCCTTTTCCTTGTTTCGGACATATGTTTGCGATGCGGGATCGCCGCCGACCAGTATAACCGCAAGACACGGACGCCTGCCGTATTTTTCAGCCGCCGAGGCGGCGCGTATGGCAATATCGCCGCGCATGTTTGACGCAAGAGCCTTGCCGTCGATTATTTTGTGCATGTAACCAACCCCTTTTTTATGTCTGTCATGTTTTATTTCTAACATATAATATACCATTGTAATGCGCTTGTCAAAGGCGCAGCGGAAAGAGAATCGGAAGTTTATATTAAAAAAACTAATTGATTTGCTTAAAATTCTTCATTGACGCGATTAAAATACTTTGCCGTTACTTATTGACTTACACAAAAAAATGTGCTATTTTTTAGTCACGTTGAAATTCATATGTGAATTATCAACAATTCCACACTACATTTTTTGGAGGAACACACAAATGAAAAAGTTTTCAAAAGTTCTGGCACTGGTTCTTTGTTTCGCCATGATAGCATGCTTTGCAGCTTGCGGAGAAACAGGCAAAACCGATGGCACGACAGCCGCCGACGAAACGAAAGCGGATGCAGCCGACACGGAAACGAAAGCCGATGCGGCGGATGGAACAAAAGCGGATGCCGCAAACACATCGTTCGACTTCAGCAAGGAAGGCGAATACACCAAAGACAACACAACATATGTTATAGGTCTTACGGGACCCCTTACCGGCGACGCTTCGCAGTACGGTATTTCTGTTAAGAACGGTGCACAGATTGCCATTGATGAGATAAACGCCGCAGGCGGTCTTAACGGGGTCAAGTTCTCCCTCAACATGAAGGACGACAAGGCGACCGCAGCCGACGCTTCAACCGGTTACGACGCTCTTTACGAAGAGGGTATGCAGGTTTCCATGTGCTCCGTAACTTCCGGTTCGGCGGAATCGTTCGCTTCGAGAGCCGATGAGGACGGCGTGTTCTCGCTCACTCCCTCGGGCTCTTCCGACAAGGTCATAAACGCTTCTAAGTACGCGTTCCGTGTTTGCTTCGGCGACCCCGACCAGGGCACTCTTGCCGCAGATGAGCTTACAAAGGAATTTACGAACATCGGCGCTATCTATGACAACTCCGATCCCTATTCACAGGGCATCTATGAGGCATTTAAGGCTGAGATGGCAAAACTCGGCAAAGAATACAAAGAGCAGACTTTCGACGCCGAAAACAAGCGTGACTTCTCCACTCAGGCTGAGGCTCTCAAGGATTGCGACGTTATCTTCCTTCCCATCTACTACACCGAAGCCGGTCTTATCGCAAAGGCTTGCGCTGCCAAGGGTTGCAAAGCTGTTCTCTTCGGATGCGACGGTCTTGACGGTGTCAAGGAACAGATAGATTCCTCTGTCACTGCGAAAATCAAGTACATCACTCCTTTCGACGCAAGCAGCACCGATGCAAAAGTTAAGAGCTTCGTTGATACGTACAAGACGCAGTACAGCAGCACTCCCGACCAGTTCGCTGCAGACGGCTACGATGCAGTTTATGTCATCTACGAAGCGATGAAAGCTGCCGGCGTAAACAACGTCAAGGTCGATCCGCAGGTACTCGGCGATGCTCTTATCGCAACCGTTACATCGGACAGCTTCTCCTATGCCGGTGTTACAGGCAATATGACTTGGGAAGAGAGCGGAGCCTGCAACAAAGAGCCCGTCATCGTTGAACTCAACTGATTCGATTCAATCAAAACCGATTAAATTCTTCGCGCCGGGGATAATCTTCCCCGGCTCGAAGCGTATAGACAAGTATAATTGCAATTTTTCGTAGAATGAAGAAAAAGCTGTGCAGGCACTACTTTTTGTTACGGAAAAGGCTTCACCCTAAAAAGGAGACAGGCTATGAGTATTTTAATAGACGGTTTGAGCCTCGGCGCGATATTCGCCCTCATTGCTCTTGGATACACCATGGTTTACGGCATTGCCAAAATGCTGAACTTTGCCCACGGAGATGTTATAATGGTGGGCGCGTACGCGATATTCACTACGCTTTCGCTTAACGGCCATATCGCGCTTGCAGTTGTAATTTCGGTAGTAATTTGTACCGTTATGGGTATAGTTATGGAAAAGCTCGCATATAAACCGCTGCGCGGAGCTTCGCCGCTTGCCGTGCTTATCACGGCTATCGGCGTCAGTTACCTTTTGCAGAGCGTTGCGCAAATAATCTACGGTTCAAAGGCGCAGAGCGTAAGCATCGGTAAATTCGGCACGGTGGACATCGGAAGTGTCAAGATAAGCATTTCGTCGATAATAACGCTTCTCGTTGGGGCGGTAATCATGACGCTTCTTACGCTTTTTGTAAACAAGACAAATACGGGCAGAGCGATGCAGGCAGTGTCTGAAGACAGGGGCGCCGCTCAGCTTATGGGTATAAATGTTAACAAGATAATTACGATAACGTTTGCGATAGGTTCGGCTCTTGCGGCATGCGCAAGTATCTTTTACCTGATGCAGATACCGTCGGCGGAGCCTACGCTCGGCGCAATGCCCGGCATAAAGGCGTTTACGGCATCGGTTATCGGCGGTATCGGATCTATTCCCGGCGCAATGATAGGCGGCATTCTTCTCGGTGTCGTCGAAAAAGTATGTCAGTCCGTTCCCGCGCTGTCATCGTATACCACCGCGGTTGAGTTTGCGCTGCTTATAGTAATACTTCTTGTTCGTCCTATCGGAATCCTGGGCAAGAAGAGAAGAGAGAAGGTGTAATAAATGGCTAAGAGTAAATTTTTTAACAAGTACAAACCCAAATATTACATCTGCTACGTGATGGTTCTGTGCATGCTCGGCTTCGCAATGATTCTACAGTCGATGGGCAAACTCCCTACCAGCATGTCGAACATATTTGTTCAGATTGCGTATTCGATAATTCTTGCGGTATCGCTTAACCTTGTCGTCGGTTTCCTCGGCGAACTTTCCCTCGGACATGCGGGTTTTATGTGCATAGGCGCGTATCTCGGTTCGTTTGTTGCGATTCAGCTTTCCGAAAAAATCGGCAGCAAGCTCGTGGTTCTGATAATTTCCATGCTTATCGGCGGTGTTGCCGCCGCGGTGTTCGGTTTCCTTGTCGGACTTCCCGCGCTGCGTCTTAAGGGCGACTATCTCGCCATAGTTACGCTTGCATTCGGTGAGATAGTGCGGACGATTTGCAAAAATCTGTCTATCTTTGGCGGTGCTATGGGGCTTACTACAAAAACTATAAAATACGATTCCAGAAAAGAAACATCGCTCTATATAGTTGCGCTGCTTACGACACTCGTCGTGTTGTTTCTTGTTCAGAACCTTATCCGCTCAAAACACGGCAGAGCGATAACAGCCATCAGGGACAACGAGATAGCCGCAAAGGCAATGGGTATAAACGTGACGTTTTACAAACTTTTTGTGTTTGTTCTCGCGGCTTTCTTTGCCGGCATGGCGGGCGTTATCTACGGTCACTATACCACGCCCATCCTTTACTCCGTGTTCTCGTACAACTATTCGATAGAGATACTTGTTATGGTCGTTCTCGGTGGCATGGCAAGCATCAACGGCTCAATTGTCGCTGCGACGCTCATTACGGTTATTAACTTCATGCTTCAGAAAAATCTCTCGGGCGATGCCGCCGCGCTTAAGAACCTTATCTATGCGCTTATTCTTATCCTGATGATACTGTTCAACAATGCGCCGATTTTTGCGAATATTAAGAACAAAATCGCGCCGTCAGCGATAATGCGCCGTATTCATGATAAAAAAGCGCATCCCGGTGACATTACCGATGACAGTGCCGACTGGAGAGTTATCCCCACAAAAATAAAAATGGACGAGGTCCTCTCGACCGACCTGCAGCCGAATGCCGCATTTGAACCCGATAAGCCGGGACGGGCACATTCGGGCAAAAATAACGGAGAGGGAGGAAAAACCGATGAGTGATATTGTATTGAGAACCGAAAACCTCGGAATTTCTTTCGGCGGACTGAAAGCGGTTCAGGACGTCAACCTTGAAATAAAGAAAAAACAGCTTTACGGACTTGTCGGCCCTAACGGCGCGGGCAAGACGACCGTGTTTAATCTCCTCACCGGTGTTTATCAGCCTACAACCGGCACATTTTACCTCAACGGCAAAGAACTTAAGGGTAAGACGCAGGAGCAGATAAACAACAGGGGCATAGCGCGTACGTTTCAGAATATCAGACTGTTTAACAACATGAGCGTTATAAGAAACGTAATGGTCGGACTTCACAATCAGAAAGAGTTCAAGTGCAGTCCGTTTACGTCAATGCTCAGACTGCCGGGGCACTTCAAGTGCGAAAAAGCGATGCGCGAAAAAGCCAAGGAAATACTCCGTATTGTCGGACTTGAGGAAGAACGCAACAATCTTGCGTGCAATCTCCCTTACGGCAAGCAGAGGAAACTTGAAATCGCGCGTGCGCTTGCCACGAATCCGGTGCTGCTGCTTCTCGACGAACCGGCAGCCGGTATGAACCCGCACGAAACCGATGACCTTATGCGCATAGTAAAGGAAATCCGCGACAAGTTCGATATGACGATTTTGCTTATCGAGCATGATATGAAATTCGTTTCGGGACTTTGCGACGAGGTCACGGTTCTTAATTTCGGCACTACGCTTGCGCAGGGCAAAACGGAAGACGCGCTCAATGACCCCGAAGTCATCAAAGCGTATATAGGCGAATAAGGAGGCACGGAAAATGGCATTGCTTGAAGTTAAAAATCTTGAGGTAAGCTACGGTGTTATCCGCGCTCTCAAATCAATCAGTTTTTACGTCGAAGAGGGTGAAATAGTATCCCTTATCGGCGCAAATGGTGCGGGTAAAACGACCACGATGCAGAGTATAATGGGTCTTATTCCGATAAAAAGCGGTACTGTGGTATATGACGGAAAAGATATCACAAAGACTCCCGGATACAAGCTCGTGTCGCTTGGCATGAGTCAGGTTCCGGAGGGACGCAGAGTTTTTCAGGAACTGACCGTATATGAGAATCTGATTCTCGGCGCATATACGAAAAAAGACAAGGTGCAGATAAAGAAGGATGTCGAAGATATTTGCACCATGTTCCCCCGGCTCGGCGAGAGAAGAAAACAGATTGCAGGTACTCTTTCGGGCGGTGAGCAGCAGATGCTTGCAATGGGCAGGGCGATGATGAGCCATCCGAAACTGCTTATGCTTGATGAACCGTCGATGGGACTTTCTCCACTGCTTGTCGACCAGGTATTTGACATTATCAAGGATTTTCATAAAAGAGGCATAACCGTGCTTCTTGTTGAACAGAACGCAAAAAAAGCTCTTTCGATTGCCGACAGAGCGTATGTTCTTGAAACCGGTTCGATAACGCTTGAGGGAAAGGCTTCTGAGCTGCTCGACAATGACGATATCAAAAAGGCTTATCTCGGAGAATGATGTTATGAAACACGTCAAGATAATTTCGCTCCTGCTTGCTTTCTGCCTTGTTTTCGCGTTTGCCGCGTGCGGTAAACGCGATACCGACGGCGGCGGTGAAAAAACCGCCGCGTCCGCGCAATCTTCAGAAGCCGAGGTGCAAACTTCCGAGAACGGGACTCAATCTTCCGAGAGCGTGACTCAACATTCCGAAAAAACGGCTGCCGATGACGACGAAGAAAGCGCGGTTGAGATGCTTGCGGTTTATTTTCCGTATGACGAATTGTCAGAAAAAACGGCGCAGACGGTTGCCGACCTGACCGGTGCAAAGATGTTCGCGCTTGAAACCGTTAACGGATATTCCGACAGCGGGGAAGAACGTGCTATTCAGGCGAAGCGTGAGGCGGCAGAAAAAACACGTCCTGCACTCAAGAACAGGCTTGAAACGATAACACCGTACAACATTCTGTTTGTATGCGCACCGCTTTGGGAGAATGACCTGCCGATGGCTGTGTATACGTTTTTTGAAGATTACGACATGCGCGACAGAGTAATCGTTCCGATTTGCACTTCCGATGTCGAAAACAGCGCGGCAGCGTTTACGGAGCTTGTTCGGGAAAAGCTCGATGCGTCGCTTGTTATGGACGGCATGTCGGTGGTTGGGGCGGAATCCGATTCCGCATCTGTCAAAACATTTGTCGAAAGTGTTTTAAATGGTTAATTTATAGCAGATTTTGTTTTTTTCGTAATACGAAAGCGCACGTTTCATGTACAAACGTGCGCTTTTTTTGGTGTGCTCGGCATGCGTAATAACTTGGTGGTGAAAGTCCACTACAGA